>NZ_LKAJ02000002.1 GCF_001431295.2 Candidatus Berkiella aquae
ATGATAAAGTGGCAAGGTTTTTTTGAAAAACCCTCTCAATTTTCTCCATTCGAGCATATATTACATGAAGAGTTGCCTTACGATGCCTATGATGAGGAACATCAGCTTTTTTATAACAAGGATACCATCAGTTTCTGTATTGAAAGTAATCCATTAACAGGAGCTAATGAAGAAGTACTTAAGTTGATTAACAATCTTTTGGTGACGGGATTTCCGGAAGGTTGTATTTTGCAGGTACATTTGTTTGCATCGCCTAAAATAGGGCCTATTTTAGATAAATGGAACCAATCTCGTCTCAATAGTAATCCTATATTTGAGTATTTGACTAAAGCCCGAATTGGGCATTTAACACAATCTGCATACAAAAGTTTGTTAACCGATGAGTCGGTATTATTGAGAGATTTCAGATTGTATTTTTCAGTGATATTTGACAAAGGGGATACCGAAAAATCTTTAAGAGAGATCCTCATCGTGCGCGAACAGCTGCTAAGCGCACTCAGAACCTTAGGTGTGCCTTACAAGATTGTGCAAGTGGAAGAATTTATTGCGTTGATGCGAGAATGGATTGCCCCAAATGATAAAATAGATGTTGAGAAAGTCATTTGGAATCCAAATGACACACTTAATGCTCAAATCAGCGGCCAACCTAAACCCATTGATATCAGATCAAATTTCTTACAAATTGGAGAGGAATTTGAGATCCGACCCTTAGTGGTCGAGCAATACCCACAACAATGGCCCTTGTGGGGAATGCAAAGCTTAATAGGCGATTTATTCCATATCAATCAAAGCTTATGCAGCCCATTTTACTTTTCATTTTCGTTATATTTTCCATCTCAAACAAGGCAAAGAGATAGGGCAACACTCAAAAGTACTCGATGGCGCAGGCTTCATGAAAGTCCAATTCGCCGGTTTTTGCCGATCACAGGGTATGTTACCCAGGAATGGGAAAATGTAAACCGAAAGGTTGCATTGGGAGAGAAATTCATTTGGGTGATGCATTCCTTGGTTTTATATTGCAAACGTGGGGAGGGTGAGCGTGCAGTCCATGCGGCTGAAAATCTATTTTCTCTAAATGGCTGGAAATTAAAACCAACACTCTATACGACTTTGCCTGTTTGGCTAGCAAGTCTTCCGATGAGCTTAAACAAAGAATGGCTTGAAGCTATGCATGGTCTTGGTTTCGCTAAAACGATGTTACATTCTTCTGCATCACAATTATTACCCATTATTGCTGAATCTAAAGGAACCCCTGATCCTAGACTTCTTCTTGTAGGCAGGAGGGGACAGCTATTTGGTTGGGATCCCTTTCATAATGAGAAAGCAGGAGGAAATTTTAATATCTGCGTCGTAGGTAAGCCAGGAAGTGGTAAATCAGTTGTGATGCAAGAGTTACAACTCTCTATTTTAGCAAGCGGTGGCCGGGTGTGGGTAATTGATATTGGGCGCTCAGCACAGAAAACATGCGAACTGGTTGGGGGGCAGTTAATTGATTTTGCCCCTAATTCCCAAATATGCATCAACCCCTTTAGCGATCTTGAATCGTTAACGGAAGATGATTTAAAAATGCTGAAACCCTTGATTACCAATATGGCTCTTAAAAAGCGTGATGCCACTGATATTGAGGATAGCTTCATCGAAGAGGCAATCACATCTGTCTGGAATGATTACGGCTCTAATACGACGATTACCCTTATAGCCCATTGGCTTGAAAGCCAAAGCGAAGATCTAGTGGCTAAGGAATTGGGTCGCATGCTTTACCCCTATACCTCACAAGGAATGTATGGCCGCTTATGGAATGGTAAAAATACTATCAACTTTGATAACCCCTATGTGTTGCTTGAGCTAGACAATCTTGAAAGTACTAAAGATTTGCAGACAGTCGTTTTATTGGCTTATTTGCATCGAGTCAGCAATGCCCTATTTTTGGGCGATAGAAACCAACGCAAGATGTGTGTCATGGATGAAGTCTGGGCGTTACTCAATGGTTGTCGAGTTACGGAGTTTATTCAAGCTTTTGCACGTCGAGCTCGCAAGCATAATGGCAGCATTATGTTGGGCACCCAAGACATTAGCGATTTTTTCAGCAGTCAAGCGGGGGAGATCTCATTTAGGATCTCAGACTGGCTGATTATGTTGCAACAAAAAGGTGAGTCTATCGATAGGTTTATCGAAAAGGGGCAGAAAAAGGTCGATGCTTACCAAGAAAAATTGATGAAGTCTTTAAGAACGGTAAACGGTCGTTATTCAGAAATGATGATCTGTGGTGATAATTGGTATGCAGTTGGTAGGTTATTTTTAGATCCTTTCTCGCAAATACTGTATTCCTCTAAAGCGCAAGAATATCAAGCCGTCCATGACTTGCGTGAAAAAGGTTATTCGTTACCAGAGGCTATTGCATTGGTCGCTAAAGAGGTGCAGCGTGGAAAAGGCAACTAAGTTAATTTGTCTTTTGTTTTTGCAATGTTTGGTTACCGTTAGCATTCTTTCTTTGTATCACTTTAAAAATATTCCGCCCACAAATGAAATCATTGTTATTGATTTTAAAAAGGTAATGAAAGAAGGATTGTCACAGATAGCTGAGCAAGAATTAAACGAAGAAGGTCAAAAACAGGCATTGAATCAATTTTCGATAAAGTTTCGCAAGGCATTGCAGTCTTTATCTAGTGACTCTGGTAAAACAATATTCATTAAAGAAGTGGTTCTAGAAGGTGCAAGGGATGAGACCGATAACGTGCTGGCTGAACTATTTAGAAACTCGGCAAATGAATAACATAGTAAAGTTTATGTCTAAATCTAAGTTTTTAATAGTATGTTTAATAGTAGGAGTTATTCTTCCTTTTAGGTTTACCATTACTGATTCAGTCACACCCAGAATATTTTATCTGTCATATTCTGGAGTTACAAAAAAGGGCGATTATATTCTCTTTAAAAGAAAGCACGACAATATAAGTAAATTCTCCTGGATTAAAGAAAGCATTAAACAAGTGACAGGGGTATCCGGAGATACGGTTGAAGAGCGAAAGGGTGAATATTTTATCAATGGTCAATCAATGGGCATGGCAAAGCCGTTTAATGGCAAAGGGCAACTATTAGTTAAGGGCGCAACGGGTGTTATTCCAAAAGGTTATCTTTATGTGCATGGAACGGGAAAGAATTCTTTGGATTCTCGATATGAAGCGATGGGTTGGATCCATGAAAACAGTGTTATTGCTCGTGCTATCCCTATTTGGTAGTCAATGTGTAATGGCTAAAGTCTTGGGTGTGCATGGTAAGACCTATCCTATTGGGGAGCAAGATCTGGTACAGGTGATTGAGGGTAAGCTGAGCACAATGCAAAAAAATGGAAAAATTAGTGAATTAGAGAAAACAGTAAAAGCGCGGGCTCAAGCCGCTACTGAAAGACCTGTGCCGGTGGCAGGTGTTTCTAAAACGGTTTCAGAGCGAAAGTTTTTCTTTAATCCTTCAATTACTGTTGCAGAGAATTTATATGACCACCAAGGCCAATTAATACATCAAAAGGGGAGTATTTTGAATCCATTAGATCAAGTAAGCCTGACAAAACCCATTTTGATGATTGATGGTGATGACAGCAGCCAAATTGAATGGGCGCTTCTTCAAGAAAAAACCATTGGTACGGCCACTTTGATTTTAATAAAGGGGCCTATTATGGCCCTAAGAAAGAAGCTTGATCGCGAAATATTCTTTGATCAACAGGGTCTTATCTGTAATCGTTTTTTGATTAAACAAGTTCCTGCAAGAATTCAGCAACAAGGGAAGCAGCTTTTGATTGAAGAGTTGCAGGTTACTATATGAAAGCTTTTATTGGATTGCTGCTCATTATTTGGCAAAGCGTCGCAGTTGCTGGAAATTTATGCCAGGGAAAATTTTTGAATCCTATCACTGATGTATGCTGGAAATGCTTTTTCCCAATTGAGCTTGGACAACTAACATTGGTTGATGCCTCACCCAAAGCTGTGCCAGAAGTTTCTAAAAAGGATTTACCTAACGCTATTTGTGCTTGTCCTGGCTTACCCCCCAAGGTAGGCATTTCATTTAGCTTTTGGGAGCCTTTGCGATTAGTAGAAGTGGCTAGGCAGCCCTTTTGCTTTTCAAGTCTAGGCGGCCTTCAGATTGCTTCTGGTTTATCGGGACAGGGTGGGGCGGTTGATGCAACTGAGTCCGGTGAGAATACCAGCTTTTACCATGTTCATTATTACGTTTACCCGCTTTTATATTGGTTAGAGATCCTTGAGGAGTCATCAGGCTGTGTTTCTAAAGAATCTTTCGACTTAGCTTATTTATCAGAAGTTGACCCTACCTGGAACGACGATGAATTATCAGCCATTTTGAACCCTGAAGTTTTGCTTTATGCCAATCCAATAGCCCAGATTGCTTGTGCTGCAGATTGTGCAAAATCATCTACCGGTTTGGGATTTGACGCTTTGTATTGGTGTAGTGGTTGCCAAGGTAGTGTTTTCCCATTAACTGGTCATGTAGGAGCTCACGTGAATGGTGTTCAAGCAAGTCTGCTCTTGACTAGTCGAGTACTTTTTAGAATGCATAGAACGGGAGCCCTTCGAGGAAGCATGGGTCAAAAAGCTCTTTGTCATACTTTCTATCAGCCAATTTGGCGCAAGGCTCAATATCGTACTCAGATGGTTTATCCCATCCCCGGTATGAGTAAAGAGCCTTTTCCTTGTAATCCCGTGGGTAGGAGCTCTGTACCATGGGAAGCTGGTCGAGAATTTCCTGTTAAAGGAGAAAATTTCACATACCTTATTTGGCGAAAAAGGAGTTGCTGCCTTGGTTAACAAGAAAATGTTGTTTTTATTACTTTTTGGCGTTCAGTCGTTAGGATTTTGTGCCAATCCTTCTCAAGTATGTACGGCTCATTCCGAGTGCACCAATGAAGAAAGTGTTGAAGAAGTTGAGAAAAAATCAGATCTTTTCATATTCGTTTCCTTGGAAATGCCAAAAGATTCGCTTTTACAATGGTCAGAGCAAGCTAACAAAGCAGGTGGAGTTTTAGTATTGCGCGGATTGAAAAATAATTCATTGCCGCAAACTTTAGCCCTTACTAACAACTTGTGGGGAGCTAAAGCCAGAAATGTCATAATTGATCCCAACGCTTTTGAGCGATTCGCTATCAAATCTGTTCCTGCTGTGCTCATAACCAATCAAGCGCTTCAACCTTGCACCAAAGAAGCTTGTCCAATTCCCGCTCATGACGTGATTTATGGTGATGTTGGGTTGGGTTACTCCTTAAACAAGATCAAGGAGCAGGGGGAGATGAACAACCTAACTCAAAATTACCTAAAACGGTTAAATAGATGAAATGGATTGTGTTCATGATAGCTAATTTACTTGCGACAACATCATTTTGTGCAGAGAAGCAACACGATCCATGGATAGATTCCTTTCAACAGGCTACTCAAGATCCTTTGTTTATGGCCAATCTGGGACAAGAAGAAATCGTAGTTGAGCTCATGCAACAAGAAGATCCTAATAATTCACTTTTTGGGCAAGCAAGGGCACAAGGATTAGTGACTAAAGCATCTGAACGACTTAATGGAGAAGCTGCAAATCAGTATTTAGATCAGGTTGGTACTTCAAATGGTCAAATAAATCAAGAGAAAAGAAGGTTAGATGCAGGTACGGAAGTAAATTTGAGTCACAGCATTGGCGAAATGTTGAAAGATGGTTTTCTGAATGGCCAAAAGATAACACTGAATCCGAATGAACCCATTTTGCTACATGCAAAAAGGCTGCAAAACGGTTTAGACGCTAATGAAGGGGAAGGTGTTCTACCCGTTGATAATTACACTTATGAAGAGTATGTTTGCCACGAAAATGTACACAATTTCACTGAAAAAGTAAAAGAAAGCTTGCAAATTGAGTTTGAGGAAGCTTATGAAAGAAAGCAGGATATATCCCTGTATGCTGCTGCCCATAATGAATTTTCGGTTACTATAACGACAAATTTACTAAGCGGAGAAATCACATCTACTGGAAATGGTCAAAATGCTCTTCATCCTGCTTCAAGAGTTGAAAAACCGCTAGGGAAGATTGCCCAAGGTTCAATTGTCGAGTTTAAAAGAAGAATTCCTTATGAATTTTGGAATGGTCAAACAGAATCGGTGCAAGTGAGTTTAGGCACTGAGCCGTCTCAAAGCAACGGGTATCAATATTCTTTTGGTTTAACCCAAACAAATTGTAACAAAAAGAACAAAGCACTGTGTCACCAATATCGGGGTATGTACCATAATTGGGAGGCCACTATTTTTATGGCTCCTATAATCACCGGGGAGCAGTGGGTTGGCTCTGAAAAGTTGCAGCCCTTTATAAATAAAGGTCTATGTAAACAAATAGAAAGTCGTTGCCTTGGCATGCCAGAAAGTCGTTCCTTTGGAAAAGGGGCGCTGGCTTTGTCTGTAAAAAGGGATTGTTGGGAAAGGGAAACAACGTATCAGTGTGTATTGGGTGGGCAACATCAATACGGCTGCGAACAATACCGAACTAGGGGATGTGAACAAACGGATGCGGTTTGCAAAGAGACTAAAAATAATATTTGTACATTGTATGAGCAACGTTATCGCTGCCCAATCAGCAATAAGTCCGTATTGATAGATGCCAAAATTGATCTTGAAGAGCTTAGCAAGGATGGCTATCAGCTTAGCTTTGAAAAAAATAATGACTTTGGAGAGGCGCTGAGTGCCTTAAGCTTAGCTACTAATTTTGCTAAAGAACAAGTGACGGAGGATGGGCTACAAGGTGCATTCTTTGGTGGCCAAGCGGGCGAATGCGAAATCCTACCCAAACAGTGTTGCGCTCAAAAAGGGGTAATTAAGAAGCTGTTTGGGTGTTCAGAAGAAGAAGAGGCGCTGGCCCCTAAAGTGCAAAATGGTGCCTGCCATTTGATTGAGGAAACCAAAAAAGGGATCTTCCATCAAAAAAAGCGGCACTATTGCTGTTTTAACACAAAGCTTGCAAGAGTGGTTCAAGTTGGAGCTAGGGCGCAATTGGGTATTGATTTTGGCAATGGTGAAGCCCCTAATTGTAGGGCTTTATCTGTCGCGGAAATTCAAAGGGTAGATTGGAGCGGGGTTGATTTTAGCGAAATTGCTCAAGATTTTGCTAAAAAAGCGCAACAAACAAAAATAACCGATGCATTCAAGTTGCAGTCTTTAAATTCAGTAAAATCTAATCATGAAGTTGCGACAAAAGGGCTTATGATTGGGATCAATTCAAAAATTGATGAAGTTAAAAAGCAAGCTCCAAATGCAAATGATTACTATCAAGAGCAACTGCAAGGTAAGCGGCATGGCTAAAGCAACCTTAAAAATAATGCTTATCTTGCTGACCTTCTATTCCACTTACATTGAAGCCTCTTGGCGGGATGATCATGAGCGAGGTTGGCACTGGTATGAAAGAGATGAGGAAGAAAATGAGAAAAAAATAGAAGAAATCCATATAAATTCTACACCTGTAATGTCTTATGCCGATAAACTTAAAAAATACCGTGAAGATGGGGAAGAATTAAGGGCAAAAGCGGTAATGGAAAGAACTCCAGAAAGTGTAAGGGCTTTAATGACTTGGGAAAAATCAATGTGGAATAATGCTGAGGCCTTTGGTTCGATGTGGCAAGCCGTATTGAGAGAGAATCCTGAATTTGATTACTCTGTTACACATCCAACCTCACAATACTCCAGACATTTATATTTAGATGAGCAAAAGAAAAAGGTTAAGCTTGCGATTGATGCTTTAAAGAAAAAATATGGTTTGGTGTTTTTTTTCAAGGAAAACTGCGCTTATTGCCATGCAATGGCACCAATCGTTGCTTCTATGGCTTCTCGCCATGGTTTTATCTTGCATGGCATTAGCCTAGATGGAAGTAAACTAAGCGAGATACCTGTTTCCTCGACAGATAATGGTTTAAGTCAGCGTTTTAATGTGACTATGGTTCCAGCCATCTATGCTGTGGATCCTAAATCAGGAGAGTATTTCCCTATTGCAACTGGCGCTATTAGTGAACAAGAGATTGAGGAAAGGATTTTTCAAATATCTGAATACCAATCAAGTTTAGGTGAACAAGGTAAAAGACATGCGCCATAAACTTATCCAGTTTTTTTTATTAATCGTAAGTCCTGCCTTGATGGCCGAAGATATTTCCAGTCACATGAATCAATTTGTTCAATCAGGGGGGGTATCAGTTAATGTCACCGAAGCCTCTGCATTTAAAGGGCAAGCAGCAGGTGGTTATACTTTAGGCTCAGTGAGCTTAAGACATCCAACACGCAGTTACACTCCTATCATGGCTCAAGCCCCTGGCATGCGCATGGGGTGCGGTGGTATTGACCTATTTACTGGTTCTTTTTCTTATATTAGCTCTGACGAATTGAAAAGAGCCTTCAGAAATATTGGTACTTCAATGGGAACTTATGGCGTGATGATTGCCTTGGAAAGTGCTTGTCCAATGTGTAAAAAGCAAGTAGATCAATTGCATAGAATGGCCAATGAAATTAATCGGTTTAATATTAACTCTTGTGAAACTGCCGCTGGTATCGTAGGGGGCTTATGGCCAAGAACCGAGACAGCGCAGCGCCATGTCTGTACTACGGCGGGTGGGCCAGGGGGACTTTTTAACGATTTTGCAGCAGCCAAGCAAAAATGTGGTTCAGGAGGCGAATCGCAACGAGTTTTTGATGAGATCAGGCAAGCTAGTCAGAAAAAGAATAATAATCAATCATTATCTGAGCGTGAACGTAAGCTAGCTTCATTTGAAGATATGCTTTTGGATAAAGGTAACTTGGCTTGGATGATTTTAACTAAGACAGGTTTTACGAAGGAACATGGGCAACCATTGACTGAAATGGTCATGTCTTTGTCAGGAAGTTTAATTTTAGATAATTCAAATGATACGAATGTATGGCGTTTATTGCCCTCTAAGGCGGGAGATGAAGCTCTCTTAAATACATTGCTGTATGGGGAAATTAAGAGTGCTAATAAATTGGATGGAAAAGCAGCAGCTCAATCATTGGATGCAAAGGTTTATCATTGCGACACTTCTGAATTGTATGGTTGTTTAAACCCAAATTTAGTTAATTTTAGGATTAATCACCCTCAATCTTGGGTGGGGCGCATTCAAGAAACACTTAGATCGATTCAAGACAAAGCAAGGTTGGATCAAGAATTAACAGCTCAAGAAAAAGATTTAATAAGTAGCGCAAAATTCCCTTTATTTCGTGCAATTAATGTTCAAAGCGCCTATTCTTTTGCTAGGGATGTTGTTAATTTAAGTGATTATGCTGAAATCTTGGCGCTTGATATTCTAGAAGAGTATTTAGAAGATTTATTAGATGTCGTAAAATTTGGGAGCCATCGTATTCAAGCCGATGCTGAAACACTGAAGGAATTTCAGGCGGGAATTGCAGAAGCTAGGGGTATGATCCGTTACTTTCGATCCAATAATCAAAAGAAAATTACTCAGGCACATGATATGGTTCGTAGGGTACAGTTTTTAGAGCAACAACTCGTTGGTGAATTCGACGCAGATATGTTAAGAACCATAGATTATACTTCAGGAAGGAGGTAAATTATGTCAACAGTTATTCATCCTGTTTTTTTCAGTTCATTGCGGATTATCCGAATGGCATCCTGGATGTTGTTCTTGCCATTCCCACTTATGTTATTCATTTTAACAAGCGCTCCTGCAGGAAATAAATTTTCTTCTGTATTTATTATTCTCAGCGCAATCTTTATTTTTATTGGTGTGATCTGGTATGTCCTATCAAAGAGAATTTATAAGGCCTCTTCTTTTGAGCTCGGAGAGGATTCAGTGGGAGAGCGTGAACAGTTCTTGGGAAACTATTTTAAAGAGATTAAATACCATGATATTAAGGAAATAGCTATAGGACAAGGCCCCTTTCAACAAAAGTACGGTCTTGGGAATATCTTTATCCGTTCTTATGCCAGCTCACCGGGAGCAAACGTTAATACAGGTATTACGCTCTTTGATATTAAGGATGCTAAAGAGATTTATGAGACCATTCAAAGGAAAAGAGCAAAAAGTTAATGCAAACTCTTGAGATCATTACTCATGGTAATGGTGCTGTTTTAGTTGATATCTTTAATGCTATTGCCAGGATCCGAAACGGTGATTTCATTAATGGTGCCTTTATTGTAATGATGACTTCGGGTTATGCACTATCTTTAATACAAAATATTGCTGTATTGAATACCCGTGATATAGCTAAATGGACTATTGCTTGGGTATTGATATTTGGTGCGGTTTATCAACCAACCACAACTGTGGTGATTACAGACAGGACGGTAGGTGGTCAAGTTCCTGTTAGTAATGTTCCCTTAGGACTGGCTGCGTTTGCAAGTATTACAAGTCAAATGGGCACCAATTTAGCAACGCTTTTTGAAGATCAACTCAATATTCCAAATGGGGTTACCCGCTATACCCATTCCGGGACGTTAATGTCCTCAAAGCTGGCTCTTGCTGCGAGTGAAATCCACATTGTAACACCTCATCTTGAGCGTAGTTTTAGAAACTTTGCCTTTCAATGCATCATGTACGATGTGCGTATTTGCGCTAAATATACTATGGATGACTTGCTATACCATAATGATATTTGGCCATTAATTAAAGATAATACTTCAGTATTAAGGATGTTTGAGTACTATGGGAAAAATGGAGATAGAGATGTTTTTACTTGCCGAGAAGGGGCGGTCAAGCTAGAGCAAGAATTAAACCAGGAAGCTTCTCGTAATGAAAGAATATTAGCATGGCGGTTTCTAGGTAGTAAGAAAGATACAAATACTGCTTTAGATGCAAGCCAGGGAGTAGGGCGTTTAAATAGATTAATCAAAGATTATTTACCAGCAAGCCATGAGCTTTTAGTACACATGTCTGGGCAATCAACTGAAATATTAAAAAAGCACATGGTGATGAATGCTGTTAGAGAATCAGCTATTAAAAATGCTCAGATGCTAGATGTTGGGGCAGGCGCTCAAGGTTATGCTATTGCGCGAGCCAAGCTACAGCAACAAAATACTTTTCAGCTATTAGGTGCCATGGCTGGTACTGGGGTGCAATATTTAATGGGGCTATTCGAGGCTTTATTTTATGGCAGTTTTTTACTTATCATTTTGATAGCTATAATGCCTGGGTGCCAAAGAGTCTTGTTAAGCTATTTAACCTCTCTTGTATGGATCCAATCCTGGCCAACCATATATACCATTATCAACTTTTTTATGACTGCCAATACTGTGGCGGCTAGTAACGCCGCTGCTAGCTTTATCGGGGCAGATGGCACTGAAGGTATCGGTTGGAACCTATTTACCTCTCCTGCGATAATACAAGCCAATTTAGACCAAGCGGCTTTAGCAGGCTTCTATTCCTTAAGTGTTCCTTTTATTGCGATTGCTATTGTAAAAGGTACAGGGTCGTTTGTGCACTTAGCAGGGCACCTAAGTTCTATTAGCCAAGGTGCTGCTAGTCAAGCAGGGGAGGAGCTTACTACCGGTAACTATGGCTTAGAAAACGTTCAATACCTCAATACTTCAGCATACAATATGAATGCAAATCATTGGGATTCAGCGCCAAGTTATCGAGCCAGAAATGCCAATTACGAGATGGATTCAGGATCTCAAATGCGTATCTCTGGTGATGGCACAACAACGTTAGATCAATCCCAGGGGATGTCACAACTTGTATCTAATTTGCATCTTGGACAAAGCTTCTCTCAAAGAAAGAGTGAAGTGCTTCAAGCTGTAGAAAGTACATACCAACAAGCTGGTATGTCATATGTAGATAGTATTGGCTCAACATTATCTTCTGCTGCACAGGCGATCAATGCCGGCGGGATAAGCACTTCAGATGGATCTCATTTCAGCCAATCAGAGCAAGCGGGCCACATGAAATCTATTCAAAAATTCGATCAATTGTCTGACAGACTTGCAACGCAAATGGGTTGGTCCAAAGATGATGCTATGAATGCCATGGTTAGTGGTACAGCCACTTTCGGGAAATCCGGCATTATAAAACTACCTAAAGCCTTAGCAGAAACAATTTTAGGTGTTGGCGTGGAAGCAAGAGTGGGAGGATCCCTCAACCACACAAGATCGGACAAGGAAACCAGAGACAAAGTCATGGACTTTATCCAATCAGAAAATGCAACAGACACAATAGACCAAGCCATTCGAGCTACTAAAGAGCTTCATTTTAATCAAGGAAGCGATAAGCAAGATAGGTATTCTCAGGAATTTGGCGCTAACTTATCGAAGATGAAGCACAATGAAAAGCAATTTCAAGTGGCTACCCAGAAATTACATAACATGCAAAACTCTGATGAATTCAGTGAGGCCAATAGTGCCAACATTGATCATAATCTAAATCAAGGTTTTGTAACGTGGGCAAAAGAAAAATTGGACCAAGACGGTGTTGAATTGGGGATCCATGGCGTTGATCAGATGTTAAAAACCCCTGATGAAGCACAGCGCTATGCAGCAAGCTACTTGGATGAACGTATTCAAGGATTAAGAGATAAATTTGATGCTGGGAATAATGAATCTATTGGAGAACGGTATCAGAAAGCATCTCATAACTTATCGAAGAAACCCAAAATTGAAGAACATGACCTTCATAACAAGAATAAAGTGTTAAGTCAGGCTAAAACACAGGGTCTTAATATCCCATCTAACATGAATTTGAATGACACACCTATGTCGGCTTTCGATACTATGAACTCTCACAATAAAGCCTCCATGACTGATGAAAAGGAGCATATACAAAAAGGCGGGAATGATATTGCGAAGAAAGTTCGCAATAAAGTTAAACTTGATACTAAAAAAGACAAAGAAAAGGCATAAATGCCCTCTAAATTTTTCTTATAATTAACTTGAATCTAAATTGCATAATCGAAATACTGAACGGAGTTAGGCTATATGGAGATGGGGAAACCCATGTTATCTCATGCAAGATTACGTGCCTGTTTCGTTAGGGAAAAGCTGGAAAAATAAATTCTTAGGATATCACCTAAAATACTTTCAAAGTAAAATGATTCTTCATGAAAAGAATATATTTGCTATCTGCAAAAATCCCTCTACATCTATTTTAAAACGCCTGAATACTGATTCATTTTGGGAAGACTTAAAATCACTATCACCCAAAAAAGAGGTCGTTGAGAAATATCATGATATCTGGAAGAAAGTAAAACCGTTAGCCCACTTAAACGCACGAAATTTATTATCTTTACTTCAAGATCAAGTGCTTCCTTTAGAAAGAACTTACCAACAAGCACTCAAGTCTTTTGAAGATGAGCGAATTAGCGTGGATGCTAGTGATTATTTACCTTCCCATTGGTTTTATCCGCAATTGAATCAAAATATTTCAAAAATAAGAGAAAATCAGACACGACTGGCTAGCTTAAAAGCAATTATTTACGAAGGGTTATTATGGCGCTCTCAAGCTCATTCATTACTAAAGGCCCCTCGAAATGTTGATGACATTGTAGGCGCAGTATGCATGAGTATTAACAGCCTTGATTTGCTCAAGTCTCCTTTTGAAATCAAAACACCGTATTCATCTACTTTAGATGACGATAAAAGATTAACTATTTATGATTACTTAGAAAAATCAACTCTCAATAAGGATAATTTACATACAACAGTTCTTGGCCCAATACCAAAACAAGGCTATACGGCCTTTAAATCAAATGAAAAAGTTCAGAATGACCTTAAGCAAATAAAGAAAATTCATAAAAAAACATTTAATAACTTAATTAACGATGGCCCAGAAGAATCTTTTTTCCCTCCATGGTTTAATCAAATGATACCCCGCTCTGTTAAAAAAGCATGGAAAAACGCAATTTTGGCAACCAAAGACATGTTTTCGGATTTAGGGTTATTATCCCCATTATTAAAGTTATGGAATTACCGATATATTGCCTTTTTAGCGTTAACCTTACTCAGTTATCACTTTTTAATTTTGGCAATACAGCCGGTTGCTTCTGTGTTGTTAGGTCCCACAATTTTTGGTTTGCTGGATAGCTCATTATTTTATTCATTTGCTTTAGCACCTCTATGGGCACTTGGATGGAATTTACTCAATACTTTCAAGCAAATTGTTATTAATTATTTTGTTAGTTGGAAAAAAGAAGAGATTTATGAATCTTTAGATACTCTAGTTTTAACACAAGAATTTATGGCTAATCATCTTAGTCAGGTTATTATTGATATTCCTCATTTCGATATAAAAGAATTAACCCAACAAGCTAATTTTCATTTTAACCAACTAGCCCGCATGAAGAAAAAATTGGATCGTTTTTATTTCGGCGAAAAATTCTTGTGTAGAGGGAATGTTAGTAAAAATATTGAGTTAATATTAGAAAAAATACAAGATCAAAAGAAACAGCTACAGTTGCATTTGAAACAAGTCACCAATCATATTGCATTACGGATTGGTGATGATATTGAGCAGCTTGAAAAATCAGCATCAAAGCATGAACTTATCCAAATCATTCCCCTCAAGCAGTTAGAAAATTTAAAGAATTTTGTTACTACCTTTGGTGATGAACTGTCTATAAACAAATTCGAGCAAAATGCCAACCCAATATATAAATGGATGAACAAAATTGAACGTTGTAGCATGGCCCAAAAGCCGGCAGATGATCCATTTGCGCAACCTTGGGGCAGTCGTGTTGTCAGAAAGGACAATTTAAGAGGTTGGGAAATTATCTTAAAAGGATACATTTCAAAAGGCCCTAAGCAAGATGCTGCCTTACAAATAAACAAATTACTTGATGGAAAAATTCATCCTTCAATGCCTCAATTGCAAGAATTGGTAAGAGAACTTGGAATAGGGGACAAGGCAGGTCTATTTTTATCAAAAGTCCAAGATCACATCTTTAAAACTCTCGATTCAGTTAATCCTCAAAATTCCAGGCTAGTATCTAAGCAACATCAGGATCTCATTTGTAGTTGGTACCAGCAACACAAAGAGGAGATACAACAAGCTGAGAGGACCGTAAAGCAACTTTTTAGCACTAAACAGGATGATCACCTAGTCGCAGCATTGAACAAGCTAGGGGACGTAGGATTATGCAACATTTATAGATTGTTGGATGGAGCAGACATTCATAGTTACCTATCTAACAATAATGAAGACGTTAATCATAGAAAAAACCTAGCCCGTCAATATTTCGAGAACTATAAGGGTGAAACTAGTCGCGCTATTCGATTTTTACGATTTATTTCCCATAACAATAGAAAAGAACTATTGCCTGAATTAGCCAAAAAAAGAGTGACTTGGCTTTTAGAGCATCTAGGACAAGGTGTAAGCCCCTCAAAACCTTTTGATGAAACTGACACTGAATTATTTCACAATTATCGCTTAATCCAAACCTCTGAAAAATTTAATTTTACCTCATTTGTCATGAAATCGAAGCAATTTAATAACCCATGGGATCAAAATGTAGAGTCCTTTCTCGATTCTTGCCGACGAAATGGTTTTGATTCAGGGAAACTTGCTAATAGTTATAAAAAAAGAAACCTGCGAGTAAAACCTTTTATCCTGCATCAACATGAACACATCAAAAATAATGCAATTTCCTGTAAGTTAGAAGCGGATAAACTTTCTTCAACATCATTTAATTTTCAGAAGGGTGGGATTGATGTTAAATGTTAAAGATTTATGCACGAGAATTGATCGAACTCTTTTAGATGTCATCGCAGAAAATCCACTTGCTGCCACATTGATGCTTGGTAATTTATATCATGCTATGGATCAAGCAACAGAAGAAAACTCTGCTCTTTTACATGCAACTTTATTGGGCGCAAAGAAAAAGTTAACATCAAACCATATCCAAGTATTGTGGAGCACAGCCAATACTATACCATATGCCAAACTTATAGTCATGGATAGCGCTCAGGTAGAAATTCTCCGCGGACTTAAGCACGAGATAATTGTGGATTTTGACTTTTTCAAACACGTTGATGCTGCGTCAATAGTAAAACTTGGGCAACAAATTGAATTTTATCGAGACTCACTTGTGGCACTGGTTCGTAAACATCTTTATGACAAGAAGTTATCTGATCCATTCTCAAAATCATCTTTTAGCTATAAACTTTTAACAAAGGGTAGCACGGAGCAAAATTCACGCTATTTTGCGCAATATGTTAAGGATTGCTCTTCTCTTCCCTTAGACAACTTAGTGCTATTAGGGACCCAATATCACGAAATCGCGACTTTAATTATGATGGATCTCCAAGCTTGTAAAGAGCGCTTTGAAATTAGTAGTCGGTTTGCACATATACATCCGAAGCTTCGCAAGGAGATAAGTAAGAATTGGAAGGATTACTTAGACACGTTTCCCCTAAACTCACACGAAGAAAAATTCATCACTACAAAATTACCAGAACTAAAGAAGCAATTCGCTGAATTTAAGGATGTTAATGCTGACAGCAGAGTAAAAAGAAATTATCAAATTGAAGAAAAACCCGAAGAAAATTGGGGATTTTTCAAATCATGTTGTTATCAAGGTTTCAAACTTGGTGTTATTATAGCTACCCCCGTCACACCCATTACGGCGCCATTTTTTATAGGTTATAGCGCATATTGTCTTTACGATATTACGAGACCCAAAAATTTAGAGGGGACTAATGCCCCTTCTCAGCCTTCCTCTCAACAACATTCTGTGAGAAAAAAAGCAGCAAGATGGTAAATAATTTAATTTCAGTTAGCTTATTTTCTATCAACTCGGGAACTATTTTATTAACTTTTATATTTTGGCCCGAGACCAGTTAAAAGCCAATTTCGCTCTAGATTTAGTAGATTGGCATATTTTTCAATTACTCGGAGTGCCATACCTCGCATCCCAGATTCATGAAGGGCATATGTAGATACTTTTAACTCCTTCTTGTCAGAAAAGATTTTGGCCGAAGCAAAACCTGCTTCAATCCTAGCCTCTTTAAGACGTTCTCGGATTATTTGTTCCAGTGATTTTGATTTATTGCTGATTCCCATCACTTCGATCCTCGCAGTGTTAATTAAAGGGTTTCTAGACCGTAATTACCTATAAGTTGGCGAATTATACATAAAATTAGCTTCACAACAACAAAACAACTCGATGTTTTGCAGAATTATAAGACTTAGATTCCATCTCAAATCAAGATGCCTGGCTTTTTCAGGGCATTTGACAATGCAAATTGTGAAGCTACCTGAATTTTATGCAGAACTGAATAAGGTTTAAATTGAATAGGTATCATATTGTTTGAAATAATGAAAATTATCAATTCGCGCTAATTGCGCATCAATAGTAGGTTTTTATGAGAACATTAGCCAATATTGAAAGTAGCTCCGTTTCTGGGGGAATTTGGTGCACTTATGATGGCAACGAGTGTTCGGGATGTGCTAATCTTATTGAGATAAGTGGAAATGATTGTTCCGTAATAACAGGGCAATTAAGCGGCCATACTGGTCATTTTGATACCGGTGGAGTCGTGATGGGCCTAGCTGCAGGATGGGTTAGTTTTGTCGTTTCATATGCTGCAGTCGCTGCTTTTGGTCTTGGGACTATAGCTACGGGTGGAATTGGCTTAGCTCTAGGAGCTGCTGTAGGTATTGGTTATGCAGCAAGTCATTGATAAGAAGGTGATGGTTTATGGATAATAAAAATCAAAGCAGATGGGTTATATCTTTTCTGTCCATTTTAATTGGATCTTTTATTTTTATCATTGCTATTCCTTTATTTTTTGGTTTCCCCATCAATTACCTTCCCATACTTATTGCTATTGGCGGTATTGTTATCGCGGTTTTATATAGAAAGTTTGTCAAAAAAGATTAAATATATTATTCACCAAGTAGACCTTCACATAATATGCCTTCTTTAAGTGCAACATTAAGGCAAGGGTGTCAGGGCGTTTAGATAAGTACGATCATGAGTCATCGTTCCAGTTTAAAATTTTTCTCATTTAAAAAGGCTCGGCTATTTGCTCGCTCACAGAAGCTAAACAGCAGAGAAGCTTGGTTGGAATATTCAAAAAGTGGAAGGAAACCAAATGGGATCCCAGCCACTCCTTATCTCGTCTATAAAAATGAAGGCTGGATATCTTGGGGCGATTGGTTAGGGACAGGTGTTATAGCATCTCAAAAAAAGGACTTTCGCACATTTAAAAAGGCATTAGTTTTTGCACGATCCCTAAAGTTAGGTGGTTTTTCGGATTGGATGCATTTTTGCAAATCCGGCAATAGGCCAAAGGATATTCCTTCATCTCCTAATCAAATCTATAAAAACAAGGGTTGGACTTCCTGGGGAGACTGGCTAGGTACTAGCAATGTTGCCCCTCAAAAAAGAACATTCCAATCATTTAAAATGGCGCGTTCTTTTGCGCAGTCTTTAAAGCTAACGGCGCAATCTGATTGGAAAAGATATTGCAAAAGTGCCTGTAGACCTTATGATATCCCTGCGGCACCTCATAAAGTTTACAATGGTAAAGGTTGGAAATCATGGGGGGATTGGTTAGGCTCTGGAAACATTGCGACTCAATCAATGAAAGCTCAGCGCTAGATCTATACCAGCTTGGGTTGATTGAAAAGATCCGGGCGTAGGGCTAGTAGGACATGAATGTTGAAAAGATACCTAGGAATAGAGGCTGGCACTCAGTTAGTTTCCCACCATTAAATACATATCCCGCCTATCACATTAATCATCAACTTCTGGTACCCTAATGTACTGATTTTTGGCTAAATATCAATTGCTGTGCATGTACAACAGAATTGTCGGGACAGTGTCCCAACAATTGATAGAAATAGGAAAAAGGGTTATCAGTGAATATACGCCCATCTGATGAAGCATCAAAAAAGCTTATACAGGACATTCGTTCTGTAGTTGATGAAGCAAAGTCATCCGTTTCCACATTCGTTAATTCTGCCTTAGTAGTCATGTACTGGCATATAGGGGCAAAAATTAACCAAGATATGATTGGGGAAGAAGAACGAGCCGATTATGGGAAGCAGGTAATCGACAATCTTGCTAAAGAACTTACCCAAGAATATGGCAGGGGCTTTACACGTGACAATCTGTTTAGGATGGTCCAATTCCATAAGGCATTCCCTGACTTTGAAATTGTCGGGACACTGTCCCGACAATTGTCATGGTCGCATTTCGTTGAAATATTAGTCTTAAAAGACCCCCTCAAAATGCAATTTTATTGTGAAATGTGCCGAATTGAACGTTGGAGTGTTCGAGCACTACATAGCAAAATTCAAGGTATGCTTTATGAAAGGACGGCCCTTTCTAAAAACACTGAAACATTCATTAAAAATGAGTTAACAAAATTAGGAAAGGAATCTAAAGTAACCCCAACTCTAGTATTTAAAGACCCATACTTGCTAGACTTCCTAGACTTACCAAAAGACTTTAGTGAAAACAGCTTAGAAAATGCAATCCTAGGAGAGCTATCGGCCTTCATTGGCGAACTTGGGAGTGATTTTTGCTTTCTAGAGCGTCAAAAGAGAATAACTATCGGCGGAGAAGATTTCTACCTTGATTTATTATTTTATCATCGAAGTCTTAAACGCTTAATTGTAATTGAATTAAAACTAGGTAAATTTACTGCAGCTAATAAAGGTCAAATGGAATTATATTTAAGATGGCTAGATAAATACGAGCGAAAAGAAGGCGAGGAACCGCCTCTCGGTATAATTTTATGTGCCGAAAAGAACCAAGAACAGGTTGAATTATTAGAAATGAAACAAAGCGGAATTCATGTTGCAGAGTATTTAACACAATTACCGTCCAAAGAATTGTTGCAAAAGAAATTACACTTAGCTATTGAAGTTGCAAGAGAAAAACTAAGCCATCAAAATATTTCACCTGCATTAGATAATGACAACAAAGAAGATGAAACATAATCTCTTATGGCCTGTAGAGCATTCGTAAAGATTTTAGATAGGTAGCCTCAGAGAGGGGCTACCTATGCATATTCTCAATCCTCATTATGTAACATAATTGTAATGACGGGCTCACCCTCATCGCCACCGCAGATAACTGATTTTAGCTTGATTAAAGTAGGTGATTTAGGGAACCTATCACGCGAGATCACATGTAGTTCAAAGTTGATGTAGGATTCGTTCTTATTCGATTGCAGGCCACATATAGCATCCATAATACATCCCTTAACCTGCTTGACTGGTCTTGGATGGTTTGCCTATCATTATCCTTGTCAGCCCATTCTATGTACTGAACCCAAACGGCACGGGTAACAGCCACTGGGATTTTAAAACCCGATCGCTTTGCCATATCTGAAACGTCTACAAGCTCACCATCCTCAATTGCTTGGGCGCGAGAATATGCGTAAATCATTTCACCGAAAAAGTCAGTTGCTGTATCCATTATTATTTCCCTTTTCTGTTCATTTAATTAAAGAGTGCAGCGCGCGCTGCGCTCCTGCCAGACTGGCGAAGTCTGGGGGTCCAAGTGTCAAATCAGGGGGAACCACCCAACCTGCACAAATAAGCGAAGCGCATGCGGAAGGTTGGGGGATGAATTGATACGCGGTGGGGGCAAAGCCCCAAGATATTTTTCTAAACAGGGAGGGTATAGCTGCACTTTTAAACTTAGCTTAATAACTACTCGTTGGTTATTTAATTTGCTTAGTCACCCATGAAAATAAATTATGAGGGTGAAATCTTTTTCCTGCATTGAATAAAAAACTTCAGATATACTTTCTTCCTCAAATAAGACAAACGAATTAGGAACAACAATGTTGCAAGAAGTAAAATATGTACAGAACATAGGTCGATTTGCTCAAGCAAAACCCGTAGCACATGCTGTTTTCGGGAAATGTACGCTGATATTCGGAGAAAACGCATGGGGTAAGTCTACCTTAGCCGATATACTTCGTTCTTTGACAACATGGAATTCAGAAATAATTATCGGTCGTAAAACTCTTGCAGGAGGCCCGGAACAAAAGGCAATTTTGCAGATTAATGGCCAAGCTGTTAGTTTTAATGGTGATTCATGGACTGGCATTAAGCCAAAGATAGCCATATATGACAGCACATTTATCAATGACAATGTATTTTCTGGTGACATTGTCACAAACGAACATTTGAAAAAGCAATATGGTTTAGTAGTTGGTAGCGAAGGCGTAAAGCTTGTTCGACAGATCGTAGATTTAGACAATGAAAATAATGATATTAATAAAATAATTAGAAACGCAGAAGATGAGTTAAAAGCTGTTAGTCGTAGCATTTTAGCACCTTATACAATATCTGTAGATGATTTTATGTCTCTTACAAAACAAGAAGGGATTGATGTAACAATAGATAAAAAGCAAATCGAAGTTCAACAAGCTCAAAAAACTAAAGAACTTAAAGCTGCTAGCGAACCAAAATTTTTTGCTGTCCCAACTGATTCAGAGCAATTCCAATCGGTACTTGAAAAAGGTATTGATGAAATTGCGGAAAGCGCACTTAAAGCAGTCCGCGAACATGTGGCCATATATAATTGCAAAGATGTAAATCATATAACGCATGAAAGTTGGCTTGAAGTAGGAACTGCTTTTGGGGAAGCAGATAATTGTCCTTATTGTGGGCAACTATTGCAAGATAGAACGCTTGTTGAAGCTTATAAGAAATTTTTCAGCGAAGATTATAAAAGGCTTTCAGAAAATGTTCGCAAAGCTAGCCAGATATTGACCAAGTACACGAATAAAGAGTTTCGTAATACAGTTAGTGAATTATTCACACAAAATCAACACACATTTAAATATTGGAAAGAAGTGGCACAACTTGAGATTCCAGATATATCAAGTCTTTCTGAAATTATTCAACAGATGGAAAATGCTGCCATGCAAATGGAGGTGCTTTTTCAGAAAAAACAAGAAAATCTAACAGATCCTCTTCCGTTTGAGCAATTTTCAGAAGTAATTAAAACTTGGGAAAATGGACGTATCAAAATTCAAAGAATTAATGAGAAAATTACTAACTATTTAGATAAGATCAAAACTCTTAAAGATGGTCTCGATCCTTCACAACTACCCAAAATTGAGGAGGAAATAAAACGCTTACAGCTAACCAAAAGGCGGTTTGATGAGGATATTGTTGAAGCCGTAAATAGATTAAAGGAGAGCAACAAGCGTAAGGAAGAAATAAGGAATCAGAAAGAAAAGTTGCGCGAGTCTTTAACTAAACACGGTCGTTCTATAACTTCTTCACTTGGCACTACAATTAATGCATATTTGAAGCGTCTTAATGCGGGGTTTCGTATAGATTATAAGGAACCAAATTATAGAGGAAAGGAACCTGCAGCGAGTTATCAAATTTTGATAAACGATGTTGCTGTTTCTCCTAATACATCACCAGATGCGGTTGATCAACCTAGTTTTCGCAACACCCTAAGTGCAGGAGATAAACAAGTTTTGGCATTAGCTTTGTTTCTAGCCAGAATTAACGCTGATCCACATTTATCGGAAACTATAGTAGTACTTGACGACCCTTTCACTAGCTTAGATAATTTTCGTCGTCAGTTCACAGCCATTGAAATTAAAAAACTATGTGGACAAGCAAAACAAACCATAGTGCTTTCACATGAAAAAGGTTTTTTAAGACTTTTGTGGGATAAGATTGACCAAAGCATCATAAAATCTATTTCACTCCAATCCGGAGCTCCTGGAATTACAACAATTTCAAGCTTTGATATAGAAGCTGCTACACAACCTAGGTATGTAACTGAGCGCATGCAAATCGAAGAATTTATCGAGGGCGAACCATATGAACTTAATTATATACGAAGTCGCCTACGAACTGTTTGTGAAGATTTTTACCGTAAAGGTGATCCGGGGCTTTTTAGTGGCGCTTCAAGCTTAGAGGAGATTATTCGTAAACTTGATACTACAGCAGATCAACACCCATATAAAGGAGCGCTTCAAGATTTGCGGGATATAAATGAATATTCTCGTGGAGATAGTCATGCAGAGGTTCAAGACAATTCTAGCGAAGAAACATCCATCGAAGAGCTAAAGGGATTCTGTCAAAAAGTATTAGATCTTACCCGAGGAATGTAAGTCGCCTACCGTGGACCAAATTATTGAAGATAAATTTCCTGATTTATTAAAAGAATTTATTGCATATATAAACTATCAAAAGATTGAGAGCGACTGGAGACATCCAACTTTTTATAATTGGTGTAACAGCCATTTTAAAAAAATGTCAAAATCTACTGTTCAGCAACTACCTGAACAAATTAATGATACAGAAACAGAGAAGAGCTTTATCGATTATGACTATTTTTAGGCACCTTTTCGGACTAGTTTATATTCTTGAGAACGAAGAAGCGAAACGTGTAAAAGTCGGAATGACTATTAATCGCGTCGAGGAGCGACTCGAGGATGTAAATAACATGTGGTTAGGCATTAAAGGGACCTGTCAGATCTGCGGTGGACGTCGATTAGTAAATCACGAAGGATTTATCCCCAAGCATATGGTCAGTGGCATTCGTTGCCTTGGAAGCTCTTTATTACCTTTTGAGAAGGATTCTTCTATAGCAATTTCCTATCTCATAGAATTAAAAAATAATCATGGTGTACTCAGAGGAAGTAGTCAAAACTCAAATTCAAAACGGATAAATGGCCTAGAAGAAAGAATTAGGCGGTTTCAAGCATTGAATAAACTCTTGGGCGTATGGAAGGTCAATACAGTTTACAAAACAAATAGTGCCGAAGACGTTGAATTGCGCTCACATGAGATTCTCTCTGATTATCTTGATAACGATGTCCCATTTGGTGAAGTCTTTATCTGTTCTGTCGCAGAGGCCACAAATGCTGTTGAACTAGTTCTTGATCAATTAGATCTGTTACAGTCAGCCAAGAAAGAAGTATTGAATACCTAGGAAGAAAAAAAGAACGGTTAATTTTTATGAATTAACAGCATTTTTTCAATTGCATAGAATATCTATTATATGCAATTTATACAATCGCAGAAATCGACCTTAGCTTTGTATCCCTATAGAGATGACCTCGGATCTAAGTACCCTCTGTAACATTCGTCACTTCATATCCAAGTGTTTTAATTATCTTCACAATCTCTGCTGTCGGATGGCGGCTTTGCACCTCTACCAGACCAGATTTAAGATCAATATGAACATTTGCTGATTGATCAAGTGAATTCACAGCATGCTTAACTTTGCTTACACAACCACCGCATGTCATACCATGTACTTTTAAACTAATCATATTCATCTCTTGTCAAAAGTTTATAACTATAAGGCGCAATTATCATTATGTTATTTTGATTTACTAACAAATCAATTAATTTCCATACCAAGACTTTTCCCAATCCTTCATTTGTTTTATTTCATTTTCTTGGCTATCAATTATTTTCTGAGCCATTTCCTTTATTTCTGGTCTTTCAGATTTTTTAAGCGCATCTTTCGCCATCATAATTCCGCCTTCATGATGGCCGATCATAAGATCCATAAAGCGCTTATCATACATAGCATCTTTTGAACCCAAAGATTCCATCATTTTGCTATCCATGGTTTTCATGTCTTTTTGCATCATCATAACTTTATGATCAGATTTATTCATATTCGGATGCTCCGCCTTTTCTGTCGCAGCAAAAGCGAGTGAATTAACCAATAAAGTTGCTATCAAAAACAAAAAATTTCTTTTTACCATTTTTAAATTCCTTTTGGAGTTAAATATTTAATTAAACATATATCAGAACATTTTAACACTTTCGCACTATGATATTTACTGCTTCCAAACGCAACTGTCTCTTAGGAATTTTGTAATTTTCTCTTCATCATATCAATTTCCTTTTGTTGACCTTCAATAATATCTTTACAGAGTTTTTGAATTTCTGGATCTTTTATTGGTGCTTGTTCACACATCAATATGGCGCCAGCATGATGAGGAATCATTGACCTTAAGAATTGTTTATCATAAATGATGGTTTGATTTCTAATAAAAAGCCAAAGAAAAATAACCAAGAGAATACTAGAAATTATAATTAATGAATTAAGTTTGCTGCTGGGATACATTGCCCGCATTAACAAAAGCTCTAGAAATACCATTGGAACAGTCATAAGTCCTGTCATATAAGCTTGATTTAAATTAAGATAAACATTCCCCATAATATTTACCATCGAATACATTAGCGCATACATAATCATGAAATGCAGCAAAGTCATTATGGCTAGGATTTTGTACTGTTTGGTATGCATTTGCTGGTTCCCTCTTCTCTTATGCTGTCAACTTGACTTTATTATCTGGTTTAACAAGCTTTATGCGTTCAATCACTGTAGGCGTGCCGTTACTATCGGAACTTGTTGCCGTGACAGTGCCATCTGTGCCGATTTCAATTTTTTGACCTGCAGGCAATGTAATGGGCCCACTTGCTCCAAGAACAGGAAGCTGGTTGGCAGTAATCCCTCTTGTGTGACTTGCATGCTGCTGGTGCGAACATAAGATTCACTACCATCTTTAGACATCACCGAAAACCAGCCTTCACCATTCACGGCAATATCCATCACATTACCTGTTGGCATGAGACCACCCGGTGAAAAGTCTGTTTTTGTCCATCCGTGGATGAATAAATACGTGAAGGCAAAGTATCGGCTTGGGCATTCATCACGCTCACAAATTGCGGATGATCGGCTTTAAACCCTGGGGTGCTGACGTTCGCAAGATTATTAGCATTCACCGTTTGCGCATGTAAGATATTAGCGCCGCTCGATGTTGCTACATAAATCATTCCATCCATGGTTTAACGCTTCCCTAATTATCGCAAATTAATAATCGTTTGTGTTACGGCATCTTCTGTTTTAATGGACTGCGCATTGGCTTGGAAGTTACGTTGCGCAACAATTAATTCAACTAATTCATCCGTTAATTGCACGTTAGAGTTTTCTAAGGCACCCGACTGAATCGAACCTAATTCAGCAGTTCCTGGTGCACCAATTAACGCCGAACCTGACGAGAAAGTTTCTACCCAGCTTGTGTTACCCTGTGGGTTTAAACCTTGTACGTTACCGAAGTTGGCCAAGGCGACTTGGCCCAATGCTAATGATTGACCGTTATTATATTTCGCGAATATCACACCGGAGGAGTCGACGTTAACACCCGCTAACAAACCGGTCGAATAACCGTTTTGGCTTAATGCTAATACGGAAAATGGAGCACCATATTGCGTTGAGTTATTGAAGTTCATGCTCATTAACTGTGGACCGAAGGCACCGCCTGTTGGTGTCCAACCTGAAATATCAATGATATCCGAACTTGACTGAACAATACCGGCTTGTGGACCTGCGGTTAAACTAGCATGTCCAGGATTTGGGCCACCCACAATAATCCCCTGATTATTGGTCGTTGATAGACTGACAGTACCACGCTGTGCTTGATTTAACGCCACGCCACCATTCAAGTTAAAGTTTGCAAATGAAGCACCGGTAGCCTGTATGCCATCCGTTACTAATTGAATATTTCTGGAATCAGCGGCAGTTAACAAAATCGCTGTGCCTGCACCGCCGGGTTGTGAACCCACAACCCCTGTGGTGGCAGTTTGGCCGTTAATTAAGCCTAACAAGTCGGTTGCGTTAGCATTCACACCAGTAATTGGCACACCGTTAATGCTAAAATCCCCTGCTGCAAGGTTTCCGAAACTAGGGATACCTAAATCAACAACGTTAGCGTTAACAGAAGCCGTTACGCCATGCTCAGCTGTGCTTTGGTTAATTGCAGCAGCTATTGCGATAGAGCTTGCTGCATTGTCGGTGGTAGATGAGCCATCTGATGAGCTACCACTTGCTGTTATTGCAACGCTATTAATGGTCAAATCATTTAAGTTCAACGTCGGTAAGGTTCCGGAGGTAACTAAACCGGAAGTGGTGCTGTTCACAGGACCTAGACCATAAAACGTAGGTGGCGTTGCAGGGTTGTTGGTAACATAGCTACCCGATTGGTTAAATACCAAAGTATAAGGTGAGGCAATTTGACCTGATGGGTATTGCACAGGTGGTACACCAACAGGAGGTGTAGCTGGTGTTGGTGTCACATCAGATCCATCGATACCCACATAAGCGCGCCAGGTATTTTCAGCATGCGCTTTAACGAAGTAGCTGGTCATAATGTGGGAATTACCTAAGCTATCGTAAACGGTTGTTGAAGTTGATGAATTGTAAGTCGTTGGATCTGGCGGTTGTGCTGGGGTAAAGCCCGCAATAAATGGAGCGGTTGGTGGCTCAGCGGTTGCGTCTAAGTTTACGTTAACGCTCACCGTACTGGTTGGTTTTGGTGCAAGCGTTGCGCTATTGATCTGTAAATCGGTTTGCGCACCCGTGATGCTACCTGAACTATCAGCTAAGAAGCCCCGTAAGTGATGGTCGGAATCGTTAACGATATAACCATTTTTATCTACCCCGAACGATCCAGCACGCGAATAAGCAATACTACCGTTGTTGCTTAACACAAAGAAACCCTTGCCCGAAACGGCTAAGTCAAGGTTATTATCGGTGAAACCGATTTGTCCTTGGCTAAATTGTTGAGTTACGGCTGAAAGTACCACGCCCGAACCAATTGCTGTTTTACCGCCACCTAAACTGGAGTTGGCGTAGATATCAGCAAATTCCGTTCGCGAACTTTTAAAACCGTTGGTGCTAACGTTCGCAATATTATTACTGATAACATTGAGCTCGCTTGAAGTTGCTTTTAAACCACTAAGTGCTGAGTTAAAACCCATTGCTATATCCCTTATTTGTTAAGCTGTATTAACTAATCGTTTTAATATCGTCCATGGAGATTTTGCCATAGCCTGATACATTCAACGTTACCGGTTGACCATTCTTATTAATTGTGATGCTGTTGACATTGGCTGATAAATACGTATTAATTTGTATTTCTTGACCTGATACATTGGCTTTAGCAATAAAACGGTAAACGCCTGATGGTTGTGCATTAACATTGTCATCTAAGCCATCCCACATTAACGCGAGTTCACCTTTATCAACGGCGTTCATTTTTACCGTTTTAATGACTTCGCCTTGTTCATTGCGTATTTCCATTTGCACATTGGTCGCATAATCTGGAACGTCGATCCTACCTTTGACGTTATTGCCTTGCATATAAAGTCCGTTGTCGATTTTGACATCGACATTTTTACCTACAAAGGAGGAAGCTTGTAAGGCCATTTCCATCCAGGGAAGTTTGCAGGGGTTTGCGCGCTCAGTTAATTCAATATCAGAAACCCCATAACCATTACCTGATAAATGCCCTTTATGTGTTGCGTACATGCCCTTTTGGTTATTGTCCATTTCTTTTAATACGCTATCAAATTCCATATCTTTGGCTTTATAGCCTGGGTTGTCGGCGTTGCTGATGTTGCTTGCAAGCACTTCCGCCCTTTTAACCCGCAGGTTCAAGGCTTGTTCATGTATGTCAAAAAGATTTTCTATGTTCATAACGTAACCTATTCCTTCACTGCTTAAGGTTTATTGCAAGTACGGTGCCAATTCTAGATTTGCTTTTAGATCAATGAGTTAAATTTTAAAGCCTGTTAGATTGCATTCTAAATCGGCAAAACATTTCCGCCTTTGCCAAACCCTTTCCGCTTTCGAAACTGGCATAGTTTATGCAAAATAAAAGCAAAGGAATTTTTACGTCAACTTTTTGACACTTTCATTGGGAAGAACTAATGAAGAAATTAATGATTGCCTTCATGCTTTTGATAATAGTTTATATTCATCTTGTGTAATAATATTTGGCCGCACTTTTATGATTTCTTAAGTTTATAATCTATTTAAAGAATAAGCTAAAGGCCGCAAAGCGAGCAACCAAAAATTGAACAAACAACGGGATTACCTCTTCTTAACATTGTTCCAAATCAATTAGCTTTAAAAAAATATGGTGTTGATTTGGCTACAGTCCAAGATGCAGTAAGCACCGCAATGAACGGCAAAGTTGCTGGGAAATTCTTCGAAGGCGACAAACGATTTAATCTTGTTGTTAAATTACCTGATTATTTTAGATCAGATTTAAATTCATTAGAACTTCTTCCAATTCCTTTACCTAATAATACTGATAATAGTCAACCAGATCGTATACCTCTTAAAGAAATTGCCGATCTTCGCATTACTTATGGCCCAAATCAAATTAGTAGAGAAAATGGCAAACGAAAAATCATTATTTCAGCAAATGTCCGAGATAGGGATTTAGGGGGATTCGTAAAAGAAGTTCAGCCATTATCTGAATCTAAAGTTGAACTAGCTACTGGCTATTGGATTGATTACGGCGGGACGTTTCAGCAACTTATTTCAGCCCAGGAAAGGCTGATGATTGTGGTGCCAATTGCGTTATTGTTAGTGTTTATTTTGTTGTTTGTTGCATTTGACTCAGCTTTAACCGCACTTATTATTTTTACTGGTGTCCCTCTGGCACTTACTGGTGGTGTGGCAGGCCTTTGGCTTAGAAACATGCCTTTTTCCATTTCAGCAGGCGTGGGGTTCATTGCACTCTCTGGCGTAGCTGTTGAATGGGCTTGTTATGGTGGCATTCATCAAAAAATTACAAGAACAAGGTAATTCGCTCGACAAAGCTATAAAAGAAGGTGCTTTTACTAGAACAAGAGCAATTTTAACTACAGCTTTAGTTGCAAGCTTAGGATTTTTACCTATGGCAATTAATATTGGCGCAGGTTCAGAAGTGCAAAAGCCCCTTGCTACCGTAGTTATAGGTGGTATTATTTCTTCTACATTGCTGACGCTACTTGTCTTGCCTGCTATTTATAAAGTCTTTAGTAATGGAAAGAAAACTGCATTGCGTGCCGCTTCAACGGATCTCATCAATTAGGGCGATGAGTTAAAAGCTTTGAGCCTGGCTTAGCCCCCAAAAATCCGCTGTTACGTGTATATCTTAATAAGAGCCAATGTGTGATTTTCAACTTTACATGGCGTTTGGGATAAATGCAGGAATTCTATACCTCGTTGCGCCCATAAGCACCTAATGGCCACAACTCCCTTGTGGCTTGCGCACTTTAAATGCAATTTTTTCTGAATGCTGCTCAGCATGCGCTCGCTGAGGCTCAGTTAAATCGCCCTTCCACTCAAAAGCAACAGTTCCTTGCGGAAAGTTATAGGGACCCGGATCTTTATAATCGCCAGGCTTTTGATCTTTTCTAATTTTCAAAACAGTAAACATGCCACCCATCTCGATCGGGCCAAATTGACCCGTGCCAGTCATCATAGGTAATGTGTTTTCAGGTAATGGCATGTGCATTTCTCCCATGCTAGCCATGCCATCTTCTCCCATCGACATATAGTCAGGTAATATTTTACTGATTTTATTACTCACGCCTTTGGTATCAACACCAATCATTGTGGGCACATCATGACCCATAGCATTCATCGTATGATGAGATTTATGGCAATGAAAAGCCCAATCCCCTAGATCCGTCGCATCAAATTCAATTGCTCGCATTTGGCCAACCGCAACATCAGTAGTAACTTCTGGCCAACGTGCCGAAGGTTGAACCCAACCGCCGTCAGTTCCCGTTACAGTAAATTCGTGTCCATGCAAATGAATCGGATGGTTAGTCATCGTTAAATTACCAACTCGGATCCGAACCTTATCGCCTTGTCTACAGACCAAGGGATCGATACCTGGAAAAACTCGACTATTAAAACTCCATAAATTAAAATCTAACATGGTATTTATTTTGGGCGTGAAGCTACCTGGGTCAATATCATATGAGCTTAAGAGAAAACAAAAGTCTCGGTCTACCTTCATAAAATTAGGATCTTTAGGGTGAGTCACCCAAAATCCCATCATACCCATGGCCATTTGCACCATTTCATCGGCATGTGGATGGTACATGAATGTACCACTTCGTTTTGCTTCAAATTCGTAAACAAATGTTTTACCTGGTTTTATCTGCGGTTGATTGAGCCCACCTACTCCGTCCATTCCATTTGGCAAACGTTGACCATGCCAATGGATTGTCGTGTGTTCAGGTAATCGATTGGTAACAAAAATACGTACTTTCTCACCTTCTACAACTTCAATAGTGGGTCCAGGTGACTGACCATTATATCCCCATAAATGCGCTTTCATTCCCGGAGCAAACTCACGTACCACGGGTTCTGCGACCAAATGGAATTCTTTCCAACCATTTTTGATACGCCAAGGCAAAGACCAACCATTTAAAGTCACAACCGGGTTATAGGGAAGCCCACTAGATGGCACCAGCGGCGGCTGGGTTTTAGTATCATTCATCACTGCGAGCTCAGGCAACGCAGCTAAGGCAAACTTGCTTACTGCACTAGCGGCAACAACGATTCCCACACCTTGAGCCGCACCTTTAATAAAATTACGCCTTGAAAACATACTAAGCCTCTTAATATTAATTAATTACTTCTTGATAATCGTAATCATGATTTTTTTAATCATGAGGCGATTTAACCATGAGCGCTGTTTGTAGATCCGTTTCGTTAATCCAAAAATCTCGAAGGTTTTCAATATACGCATTGGTGCTAGCAATATGCTCACGTGCGTCAGATAGTAACTCAAATGAACTCACCAGCATGCCATTGTACCGCAACATATTTTGATCCAAGATAAACTTGCGCAAGGGTACGATTTCATCGCGATAATGTTTTGTCATATCATAAGTGGCACGATAAGTTTGATAAGCCTCTCGAACTTCAGAACGGGCATTGATAGCTATATCGCGTAGTTGCCAAACAGATTGCATATAACTGGCCTGGGATTTTGCAATTCTTGCATCACCCCAGTCAAATATAGGAACATTTAAACTAATTTCATAGCCTCGTTGGCGTGGTATATCTTGCCCTGTATTATGCGCATAACCAAGCTCGAATACATTAATAAAACGGGTCCCCTTTGTCAGTCCTAGTGCCTTAGCTTTTGCTTCAATTTCCATTTTTTTGGCTTGTACATCTAGACGATTGATTAAGGCTTGGCATTCAAGCTGAGAGAGCTCTTTAGGTTCTTTTGGTAATTCTGCTAATTCCTTGGGTAACTTGAACTCTATTTCCTTACCCCAAAGTCCCAGCAAACGTATTAAATGTTCACGTTCCTTAAGTGCCGTGAGCTTAGCTGCAGCCAATTTTGCCATCACTTCAGCATAAAATACTTGCTCACGTGCATATTGCAGCTTGTTAAAATTCCCTACTTCTACCATACGTCGAGAAAGTTCAGCACTAGCTTGCGCGGCTTCTTTCATTTGTTCTAGGCTATCCACAGATTGTTGGGCAGCCACAGCAATATAATAGGCTTTTCGAGTATCTGCTACTAATTGCAAAATATCGATCGCAGCTTGCAGCTTTGCTTGATTAAAACGGTGACGTTCAATTGCTGTTTTCATAGGGATCGTTAAGAGACCCATCACATCAAGCAGAACCAGTCTTTCAATGTTAAATTCATCGTCAAGACGAGAAAGCCTTACATAGGAAAGAGCAGGATTTGGTGCCTTACCGGCCTGTACAAGATCTGCCTCAGCAATACCTAACTCGGTAAGCGCGGCTTGCAAGGCGGGGCTATTTATTAACGCAATCCGCACCGCATCTTCGGCCATTAAAGGAGTGGTAAGTAACGACTGTATCTTTTCTTGAGTATGTGCCTGGCTCTCCTTAAATGAGTGCAAAACCGGCGTTTGATCACTACGGTTTTGCACAGTCGAAACCACTTCTGAAAAACCAGAATCATTAGAAAATGAAACACAACCATGTAATACAGGAATACTCATGAACGCTAAAAAAAGCTTTGATTTTGTTAACTTGGTAATGGGTCTAACCATGATCTAATGCTGCATACGCGAATGATCTACCTCATTCAGCTTTTTTTCAGTTGTGCCCTCATTCATATTCATGTTTTTCATATTCCCCATGTTGTGCCCAGATTGCACAGCTTTGTCATTTACTTCACGCCAGGATTTTACTTTTAATTTTTTGAACCCTTTATAGTCAGTAAAGGGAGAATGGTAGACCGTAGCGGGTACGGATTCTGTAGGATTATCGGGGCGCATTAAATCACAGTCGTTAGCTTCAACTGCAAAACTGAAACTAACGCCAAGTATTACAGTTAAAGAGCTAATAAATTTCATGGGCAGACCATCATTTATTTATCGGATTCATTTCAAAGAGATTATCACGTTTTGGTTCCTCGCTCGTGCTTTTCTGAAGGTCTCTTAATTCAGCAGTTGATTTGACACCCACCCCATAACCATAAACTAAATGCCCGCCTTTAAAAGCCGTCATCCCTACCATAAAACCTAGAATCAGCAATGAAATCATTAAGGAATAATGATGAATTTTGTTGGCAATGTAACCTCTCAAAGCTAATAAACTGCACATAAATAGCACCACAGCGGTTCCTAATGCCCAATTTCGATGGGAAACCATTGGCAAATGAACGAGCATGTCATGACGAACAGAATTAAACTGGATGAAACCAAAAGTGACTGTAAACAAGGTGGCTATAAAAGAGAAAAGAATCATCCAAACTGCTGAAACACCCAAATCATTTTTGAGTTTGCCAACTGGGAGAATATAGGATATCAAATAAGCGCCAATCGCCGTAAAACTTAAGGCGACTGTAAAATGAACAAAGACAGGGTGTAATGGAAAGTCAAACATGATTCTTTTTTATTTTCCTGTATGATTCATTGCAACATATTTACCATCAAGTTTGAAGAAAATAAATAATTCATTATTCTTATTTATTTCAGGATTAGTAAACTTGATAACCCATTGCCCACCTTTATCTTCATCAACAATTTTTGGTTCGTCAGCTTTCGCTACTTTCCAAGAAGGTTCTAATTTTTTTTGTTCAATCGCCATGTTGATCACTTTGTTTGCATTTTCAACAATCTGGGTTTTTTCGACGGGTTCAGCATGCCCTTCATGCCCAATGGAAATCATAGAGTATTGCAAAGAAAAGATCCCAAGAATTAGAATCATTAAACGCTTACCATAGTTTGTTTTCATACTTACCCTTGTGTTGCTTAAGATGGATATTCTTAATAACATTATAACAATTTCAATCATTGTTTAAACCAAAGATTTAAAAACACACTCAATCACCAGCTATCTCTAAAATTGCTTAGCATATTAACTACATCCAGGGATTTAAAATAATTAATCAGAAGTAAATTTAAGAGAGGAATACCGCTTGAACAAAATTCTTGATGAAGAGATGATTACTTACCACCTAGCACTTACGGGTATGAGCTGCGCTAGCTGCGTATCCAGAATTGAGAAAGCGCTACTGGCCATTCCTGATGTTCAAAATGCACAAGTGAATTTGGTAAACCAAAGTGCAGCTGTCTCAACTATAAAAAATATTCCTGTTGATGTTTTAATTAAGGCTATTAAGCATGCAGGGTATGGAGCGAGTGTAATAAACAATCTTGAGGAAGAAGAAAGCACAAAGGCGCTTATAGAAAAATCATATTATCGACACCTAACCTATAAAACGATATTTGCTGCAATCGTAGGATTCCCATTATTGGTCATGGGTATGCTAGATTTTATGCCTTCATTGATCACGCCTGTGGGTCGTCAAATAAATATTGGGTTGTGTTTTCTGACATTTCTTACCTTAGTTTATTCGGGAGGACATTTTTTTATCGGTGCTTGGAAAGCATTGCGTAACCACGCTGCGAATATGGATACACTGATTGCCCTTGGCACTGGAGTCGCCTGGCTTTATTCACTATTTGCGATTTTATTTACAAAGTGGCTACCCCCATTAGCGCAGCATGTTTATTTTGAGGCGGCCATCATTATCATTGCCTTAGTTAACCTTGGCGCTCTTTTAGAGCTCCGAGCACGACGGCACACCTCTGGAGCGATTAAACGCTTAATGTCCCTACAACCTAAAACTGCACGTATTATTCGAATAAATGAAGAAATTGATATTCCTATTGAAGACTTACTCATTGCTGATCTGGTGCGGGTAAGACCTGGTGAGCAAATACCAGTTGATGGGATTGTGGTCGAGGGCCAATCTCATGTTGATGAATCTATGTTAACAGGGGAAGCCTTACCTAAAGAGAAAAAAATGAATGATAAAGTGGTAGGGGGAACCTTAAATAAATCAGGTAGTTTCATTTTCAAAACGACTCGTGTTGGTAAAGAGACCACCCTCGCACAAATTATTCAATTGGTTCAACATGCGCAGAACTCTAAACCAGCACTTGCCCGTTTAGCGGATCAAGTAGCAGGTGTATTTGTACCCGTTGTTATGATTATTGCTATATTAACAGCGCTGATTTGGTTTAACGTGGGAGCTGAACCCAGAGTTGCCTATATGTTGGTGACTTCCATGGCTGTCTTAGTCATTGCTTGCCCTTGTGCTTTAGGGCTAGCCGTGCCTATATCGGTTATGGTGGGTGTAGGGAAAGCAGCAGAACAGGGTATTTTGATCCGACAAGCAGATGCACTACAACAAGCAGGTCAAGTAACCACTATTGTGCTTGATAAAACAGGTACAATCACTTTAGGGAAGCCACAGGTTACAGGTGTTTATGCCGTACAAAAAATGGATGAGCAACAGATATTAATAATGGCGGCAAGCCTTGAAGTGGGTTCAGAACATCCACTGGCAGAAGCTATTATTAACGCAGCTAAAGATAGAGGTCATTCCTTACTTCCAGTTACCAATTTTCAAGCCATTTCAGGATATGGCGTAAATGGCACGATCCAAGAAAAACTTATCTGGTTAGGAAATGCAAAATTAATGGATTTACAAAAGATACCTATCGAAGGTGCTCTTAAAAATCAAACTGAACAATTAGCAGCATTAGGTCAAACACCTCTTTATCTAGCTGTAGATGAACAAGTCATCGGAATGATTACAATAGCTGATCCCATTAAGCCCGATTCTAAAGAAGCCATTATTCAATTACAGAAAATGGGCCTTAAAGTGATTATGCTCACTGGAGATCACCATGGCACAGCACAATCCATTGCAGCCGCGGTTAATATCTCTGATGTTCTAGCTGAAGTACTGCCTCAAGATAAAGCTAAAAAAATTGCAGAACTACAGGCTATGAAACACATCGTTGGAATGGTCGGTGATGGTATTAACGATGCCCCAGCACTAGCTCAAGCCGATGTGGGTTTTGCAATAGGGACGGGTACTGATATTGCCATTGAAAGTGCAGGGATCATTTTGATGAGTGGGTCTCTACAAGGGATTGTTAATGCTATGTTAATTTCAAGACAAACCGTTGGTAATATGAAACAAAACTTATTTGGTGCATTTATATATAATATAATTGGAATTCCTATCGCTGCGGGTATTTTATATCCTTTCACTGGATTATTGCTTAATCCAATGATTGCAGGTGCTGCCATGGCATTTTCATCGGTTACCGTTGTTGGAAATGCAAATCGTTTGAGGTTTTTTAACCCAAGGAATAATATTTCATGATAACCGCGATGGTAAATTTAATTGGAATATCCTTTATTGGACTGATTATTTGGTGGTTTTGGTTTGGTAAATCAAAGGCATCAACAAAGGTAGATGATTATATTGAAATCAAAGTAAAGGATGGCACCTATGACCCAGCTTATATTCAAGTAAAAGCAAATCACCCTATAACACTTCGCTTTATTCGTGAAGATCCTACCCCATGTGCAGAGGTGGTTGTTTTTAGTACATTAAATATTAGTGAACAGCTTCCCTTAAACAAACCAAAGGACATAGTATTGTCGATAAAAGAGGCTGGAGAATATACTTTTACTTGTCAAATGGGGATGTACCGCGGAAAAATCATTGTTATTTAAGTACAATTTTTAAAGAATGCTTTTTCCATAGGAAATAAATTGCCGGCAAAACAATTAATGCCAGCAACGTAGCCGTAAGCATTCCTCCCACCATAGGGGCAGCAATCCGCCTCATAACTTCAGAGCCTGTGCCTCCCATTAACATAATGGGAAGCAAACCTCCAATGATCGCTAAGGTAGTCATCATAATTGGCCTTAATCTTAATAAAGCACCTTCAACGATAGCCGCTCGAATGTCTTCCAAAGTAATATTGCGTTGTTCTTTCTCTACTAATAATTGGCGTTTAGATAACGCTTGATTAAGATAGACCAGCTTAACCACCATAATTTCGACCGCAATGCCCGTAAGCGCTATGAAGCCTACGCCTGCTGCAACTGATAAGTGATACCCCAGAAAATACAAAAACCAAATCCCTCCAACTAAAGCGAACGGGACAGCTGCCAAAATTACTAACACTTCAGAAAATCGACGAAAATTTAGATAAAGAAGCAATGCAATAATAATGAACGTAAACGGCGCAACAATTCCCAAACGAGTTTTTGCGCGTTCTAAATATTCATACTGACCTGACCAAGTTAGAGAGTATCCTCCTGGTAGACTCATTTTTTGTTTAATTTTTTCCTTTGCTTCACTAATGTAAGAGCCCAGATCTCTACTCGCTATATCTATATAAATCCATCCATTCAATCTCGCATTTTCACTCCTAATCATATCCGGCCCTTCGCTAATATGAAGGTGTGCCACTTCGCTTAATGGAATAACCGCTCCCATTGCTGTAATAATTGGAAGTAATTTTAGTTCTTCAAATGAATCACGAAGCTCTCGAGGGTAACGTAAATTTACCGGATAACGTTCCCGCCCCTCCACCGTTTGAGTTACATCCAAGCCCCCAATTGCAGTTTGAACGATCTCTTGAATGTCATTAATACTTAATCCATAACGCGCTGCTTTGTCTCGATCAATCTCAACATTAATATAACGACCACTTGCTACACGCTCGGCAAATGCTGATACTGTACCCGGCACCGTTTTGAGAATTTCCTCAATTTGCATACCAAGATTTTGAATCACCATCAAATCAGAGCCAGCAATTTTAATTCCTACGGGGGTCTTAATGCCGGTTGCTAACATGTCAATTCGTGTACGGATAGGCATCACCCATGCATTAGATAATCCAGGTAACTTTACTCGCTCTTCTAATTCCGATCGTAATGCCTCAAGTGTTAACCCTTCTCGCCATTCACTTTTAGGTTTAAATTGAATAGTTGTTTCAATCATCGATAGTGGTGCAGGATCGGTTGCTGTTTGTGCGCGACCAATTTTTCCAAATACTGTCTTAACTTCGGGTACACTGGCTATAAGCTTATCAGTTTGCTGCAAGATTTGTTCTGCTTTACCAATAGAAATTCCTGGAAACGTTGTGGGCATATAAAGAAGATCCCCTTCATTCATTTCAGGCATAAATTCCGTTCCTAACCGAAATAATGGAAAAAAGCCAATTATTACCAGGGTAAGAGCAATCATAACTGTGGTTTTAGGGATCTTTAATATTAATTGGAGTAAAGGGCGATATAGCATTGTTAAAACTTTATTGAGAGGATTTTGTAGTTCCGATTTAATTTTACCTTTGATTAAATATCCCATGAGTACAGGAACAAGCGTAATGGATAGTATGCTAGCTGCTGCCATTGCATAAGTTTTGGTATACGCCAAAGGAATAAATAAACGACCTTCTTGAGCCTGAAGGGCAAATATTGGCAAGAAACTAACTGTAACGATTAATAATGAAAAGAAAAGAGGAGGACCTACTTCCATGGCAGACTGCTCTATTACTTTCCAGCGGCTTTCTTTACTATCATCATGCTCGAGATGCTTATGCGCATTCTCAATCATGACAATAGCAGCATCCACCATCACTCCAATGGCAATAGCAATCCCCCCTAAAGACATAATATTGGCATTGATACCCTGCAAATGCATGATGATAAGTGCTATCAGGATCCCAATAGGTAAACTAATCACTATAATCAAGGAAGACCGTAAATGGAAAAGAAAAGCGAAACAAATCAATGATACAACAATAAATTCCTCAATTAATTTATCATATAAAGTATCGATGGAACGTTGAATAAGATTTGAGCGATCATAAGTTTCAATTATTTCAACTCCCTTTGGCAGGCTGGGTTTGAGTTCATTGATCCTTGTTTTTATTTTCGCAATGGTATCTTGCGCATTTTGGCCATAGCGCATGACAATAATGCCACCTACTACTTCGCCTTTGCCATTAAGTTCCGCTATCCCCCTGCGCATTTGAGGGCCAACTTGAACATGAGCCACATCTTTTATCAAAATAGGAATGCCATTTTTTTCTACCTTAAGGAAAACTTTTTCAATATCCTGGACTGATTTCAAATACCCACTTGAGCGCACCATATATTCCGCTTCGCCCATTTCAACAGCTGAACCACCAATCTCTTGGTTCCCTTTTTGCAATGCTTGTTTCACTTGATCTAGCGTAATTCCAAATGCTCGAAGTCGGTTTGGATCAAGAATAATCTGATATTGACGAACCATTCCACCCACTGTTGCAACTTCTGCTACGCCAGGGACTTTCTGTAATTCATATTTGAGGAACCAATCTTGAATGCTGCGAAGTTGCGATAAATCATGCTGACCAGTAGAATCAACCAGAGCATATTCATATACCCAGCCTACACCAGTGGCATCCGGCCCCAATGCTGTTTGAGCACCACTTGGAAGGCGATTCGCAATTTGACTTAAATATTCCAATACACGCGAACGTGCCCAATATAAATCTGTACCATCCTGAAAAATAATGTAGACATAGGAATCACCAAACGATGATTCGCCACGCACGGCCACTGCACCTGGCACGGCGAGCATCGCTGTTGTGAGAGGATAAGTCACTTGGTCTTCCACAACTTGTGGAGCCTGTCCTGGATAGGTTGTTCTGATGATCACCTGTACGTCAGATAAATCAGGAATGGCATCCACAGCAATGTGTTTAACTGAATAGAGCCCAACTAAAATAATTAAGACAGTCATTACTAAAATCAAAATCCGATTGTGTAACGACCAACGGATAACAGCTGCAATCATGGGGATGCCTCATCGATTGGTGATATTTTGGTGATCACGAATTGATGCATGGGATCTTTCTCTACAATAAATCGAATACGTTCGCCCACTTTAATTGTGGATAAGGAAATATTCTCATTGACAACAAAATCCATTGTCATTTCTTGCATATCTAAGGCTGCGATTGCCTCATGCTTTAACGTTATGATATGTTGTTTAACATTCATGCTTTGCACAATGCCTATCCCTTCTACAGATAACGTTGATATTGATGAATTTTCATTTTGTGAGGATATTCTTTGGGTTGAAGCTTTTAAGTTCGCCTCTGAATCAATTAAAAACTGGCCTGAAGTGACTACCTGTTCACCTTCTTTTAGTCCAGAAACAATCTCAATTCTATCGGATGTTTCAATGCCCGTTGTCACAGAGCGTGCTAGAAAACGTCCCTCTCCCAAAGCTACAATGACACGATCTCCCTTACTATGACGAATCAAGGCTTCCGTGGGGATGCTCAGCACATTTTCTTTTGGAGACACTAATAAAATAACATTCGCATACATATTTGGTTTAAGCATATGATGAGGATTATCAAAAATAAAACGCACTTTTAAAGTACGCGTTGCTGCATCGACTTCAGGATAAACATACTCTACCTTTCCTTTCCATTCTTGACTAGGAAAGGCTGGCAGCTTTGCCTTTGCTTCCTGACCTTTAGTGACCCAACCTGCTTGTTGCTCAAATATTTGCACCATGATCCAAACTGAAGTGAGATCAACGAGACTCATAATTTCAGTTTCAGGTGCAACCCACATTCCTTCACGAACATTTAATTCGGCGATAACGCCATCAATGGGAGAAAACATGTCGACGAGCTGTTCTGCTTGCTGTGATTTTCGGATCCTAGTAATTTGCTCTTCAGAAATCTTGAAGCTCTGCAATTTATGATATGCAGCCTCAATTAAACTTTTATCATCACCCCTTAGCGCTAACAAAAATTCCTTTTGTGCTCCAATCAAGATGGGAGAATAAAGCTGTACAAGTAATTGGCCCTGCTTGACGGGTTCCCCCATTGCTCTTACGACTAATTTTCTGATCCATCCCTCTGCATAAGCATGGATATGAGAAATATTATTTTCATTGGGAACAACATAACCCACTGTTTCAATTTGTCGAGTTAAAGTACCACGTTCAACCTGTGCGGTGCGTACCCCTAAATTTTCAACAATGGCAGGAGAAATACGGATTGATCCATCTTTTTCTTGCTTCCCCTCTTTTTTTTCTTCATATACTGGAACTAATTCCATCCCCATATGAGATTTCCCAGGCCCAGGATAATGTACCTGCGGTTCCATAGGATCTATCCAGTAAAGAGCTTTGACACTGGAGGTTTGGTTCGATTTGACCTTTTCGAGGGGGAGATCAATTTTAAGATAATATCCCAATACCACTCCCAATATTACGGCCACGGTAATGATGATGGCCAATAAGCCTCTCTTCATACTCAGGGCTCCTTAAACCAGGAATATACACTAAGTTGATGGTCTCTTAAATTAAGTATATGAAAAAAACATGCTTTAGGGGATAAATATAGAAATGTAACTTCCATCTAAAGGATTTAGCAAAAAAAATTTCACATTTGAGCACAACGCTTCATTATTTTACCTTTACCAATCCTTCATACAATTTCTCAATCCTGTAAATGTCACTCACCTGTAAAATGACATTCCGTTTCTTCATTTAGGCACTTTTTTCTCTAATGTTGTAAAGTTGTATGAAGGATCCCAAACTTTGAAGCTAAAAGCACACGCATGTTTGGCAATACGCTTTCACAATCTGATTTTTCTTCAATAATGACATGTGCTGTTAAACAAATTTTTGCCACTAGCTATTGTCCAAACGTGTAATTCATGAACATTTAAAACACTTCTTTTGTCACGCAAATAATAATTTTGGTTATTCTACGCATGAGATATTTAAATATGCTCATTTATTATGTTCTCGCTATAATTTTTATGACTCGAACAAATATATCTTTAATATGATATTATTTTTACCCACTTCATTATTTATCAAATTAAATCGATTACCTTTCTCTCATCGCGCTTTGCTTTGCGTTTATGATGGGTTGAAGCAAATATTCTAATACTGTTTTATGTCCCGTCAAAACGTCAACAGTTACGCTCATGCCGGAGATAATATTTAATCTTTCACCATGCTTTCCTAATAAGTAATTACGCCCTGTAGTGCGAACACGAATCACATAGAAAGGATTCTTCTTTTCATCTTTAATAGTGTCTGCACTGATATGCTCTACTGTACCCTTTAAACCACCATAAATAGAAAAATCATAAGCAGACACCTTTATAGTGGCTGGTAATCCTGGTCTTAAAAACCCAATATCAACAGGGCGAATTTTAGCTTCAATCACTAAAGTATCATTCAACGGAACTATTGTAAGCAAGTCTTGTCCAGGTTGAATAATGCCCCCCACTGTCGTCACTTTAACTTGATTGACGGTTCCTTTTACTGGCGAACGAACAACAGTTCGCGTAACTCTATCCGTGGCAGCTTTTGTAGTTTCCATTAACTTGTTATATTCTGCTTTTGCTTTATTCAGCTCCGTAAATGCTTCGGTTTTATCGGAAGCGCGCAATTCATTCATCTTACTTTTGGCGCTAGATAAGCTTGCTTCCAATTTAGGAATAGATAGTTCAGTTTGCTCCAAATCTCCTTGCAAATCATTAACCGTTCTTTCAAGTCGTAAAACCTCAACTGGCGAAACAGCTCCTGACTTTATAAGTGGTTGAGTTAATTCAAACTCTTTCTTAACAAGATCTAAACTTCTTTGTATCTGTTCCCTTTTTCCTTTTGATGCAATCAATTCCTGACTTTTCTGTTTGACTTCGTCTTGAAGAATATTCAATTTAACTTGAAGTTCTTTTTCACTTGAATGATATAAATTTCTTTCTGAAGTTACATATTGAGGATATTTATCCGCTAATTCATTAGGAAACGATAATTCACTATCATTGGCTTCTGAAGTTAAACGTGCGATTTTGGCTTTTAATGCATATATTTGGGTTTCGTTTTCTTTAAGTGATGAAACAAATCTCGTATCATCAATAATCATCAATTCTTGCTCAGGCGAAACGACATCACCAATTTTCACAAGGATATCTTTAATAATTCCGCCTTCCAAATTTTGTATAACTTGCATATTACTGGATGGAATAACTTTTCCTTGCCCGACAGTAACTACATCCAACACTGCAAAGTTTGCCCAGATCCCAGCAACTAGAAAAAACAAGAGACCACAAATCAAAATAACATGGCATTTAATAATAGGGATCATTGATATATCGGAGTTTGCATCTATACTAAAATTCACATCATGAGTTTTTATAATTTCTTTTTTACGATTTAATTTAACAATGCTTCGTAAACTATCCTTAATTTTCTCGATAATATATTTCATAATGAAAGTTTACTCTTTAAATTAATAATATTAATTGGTATTTTGCATTGCAAAATTATGTTTATTCTAAAAAATTACAAAGAACCTGCTCATTAAGACATTTTTTTCGTTCATGTTGCAAAGTCGTATGAAGAATCCCAAATTGTGATGCTAAAACAGTCCGCATAATGGGTAATACACTTTCACAATCAGATTTTTCTTCAATAATCACGTGGGCAGTTAAACAAATTTTGCCACTTGCTATTGCCCAAACGTGTAATTCATGAACATCTAAAACACCTTTAATTTCAAGTAAGGCTTGCTCTAGTTTTTTGAGATCAATGCCTTTGGGAACTCCTTCAAGCAATATGTTAATGCTCTCTTTGAGTAAAATATATGTACGAGGTAACACCCATAATGAGATCAGAATTGCAATAACGGAATCTACCCAGTTCAATTCGGTTAGCTTTATGATAATTGCGCCCACAATCACGGCCACAGAGCCAAGCATATCACTCCACACTTCTAAATAAGCGCTTTTCATGATAAGACTTTTATCTTTATGCGAAGTTAACAGTCGCATGGATATTAAATTGACTACTAACCCAATGGAAGCGACTATCAGCATACCAATCGATTGTATTTCAGGTGGATTTTGCAATCTATGATAAGCTTCATAAAATATATAAAGAGCCACCACGAAAAGCATAACGGTATTAAATGCTGCAGCTAATATTTCAAAACGATAATAACCAAAAGTACGAACCTTATCTGCTGCTCTCTGCGAAAGTTTAACGGCTACTAATGCAATAATTAGTGCCGTTATATCTGTTAACATATGCGCGGCATCAGATAGAAGTGCTAAACTTTCGGTTAAAATACCGGCCACAACTTCAGCAATAAAAAAAGAAACAGTCAGACCTAGTGCTATAATTAGAGCTCGGTTATTGTTTAATTTTGTAACTGAATGATTATGTTCCATTCATTACCATCTTATCTATCTCGATAGTCACCATTTTTGAAGAATACTCCATAGAGCACAGGTAATACCAGCAGCGTCAATGCAGTAGATGAAATGAGTCCTCCTACTACTACGGTTGCGAGAGGGCGCTGAATTTCCGCACCGATTCCGCTTGCCAGCAACATAGGGATTAAGCCAAGCGCTGTAATGAACGCAGTCATTAAAACAGGACGCAATCTTGACATGGAGCCCACAAAAATTGCTTCTGCTGTTGGCATACCGCCTTCTTTGTTTTGGTTAATCGCATTGACCAAAACAACACCATTGAGTACAGCAATACCAAATAGGGCAATAAAACCTATCGAGCCAGGTACAGAAAGATACTGCCCCGAAAAAAATAAGGCTAAAATTCCACCTATCAATGCTAGAGGAACGTTAATCATAATCAACAAAGCCTGGCTAGCTGAATTAAACGCAAAATATAAAAGCAAAAATATTAACCCTAGTGAGAGAGGAACCACAACCATTAACCGTGCTTGAGCGCGTTGTTGATTTTCAAATTGGCCGCCATAAACTACCGTATACCCTGCAGGTAGTTTTAACTTTTGAGCAATTTGTTGCTGTATTTCAGAAACAACACTGCCCATATCACGTCCTTCCACGTTGCTTTGTATCACAACACGTCGCTGGACATCGTCACGTCTAATTTGAGGTGTACCTGCTTCAATTTGTACACTTGCCACATCGCTCAAGCGTACCCATGCGCCTTTTGACGACTGTAAAATAAGGTTACTAATAGTCTCAACACTATCGCGATAAGGTTTAGCTAAACGCACATAAATATCATAACGCTCATTTCCTTGTATAACTTGACCTGCTGTTTTGCCGCCAATAGCATCCGATACAAGTGACATGACTTCACCGACAGAAATACCATAGCGCATTAGAGTCTCACGATCTGGTTTGATGACGAGTTGTGCTTCACCTGTAATCTGCTCAATTGCTACGTCACGCGTGCCTTTAACAGACTTCACAATATTTTCAATTTCTTGCCCTTTCTTCGCAAGGATGGCAAGATCTGTACCAAACAATTTAACTGAAAGTTGAGCTCTCACTCCGGAAAGCAGCTCATCCACTCGGCTCGCAATGGGCTGGGAGAAACTAAATAGCAATCCAGGAAAAACTTCCATCTTCTTTTCCATTAATTCTTGCAGTAAGTACCGATTTTTTGCTGAAGTCCATTGTTTAACTGGCTTTAAACCCACAATGATCTCAATGTTAGAAACTGGTTCCGGATCACCACCTAACTCAGGGCGGCCAATGCGGCTTGAGGCATAAATTACCTCCGGAAAGCTCATCAGCGTTTGTTCAAGTGTTTGAGCCACGGATAAAGAGGTATCTAAACTTGCTGACGGCGCTAATGTAACGCGAATATTCAAAGTACCTTCTTCAAGCTCAGGTACAAATTCTGTTCCTAAAAATGGTAAAAATAAAAGCGAGACGACAAATAATGATCCTGCAATTGTTATCACATGTTTAGGATAACTCAATGCTTTAGTTAAAGATCGTCTATAAAAGTTTGCTATTGGCATAAGCAATGGGCTATGACGATGTTTAACTCCCACCTTGAATACATAAGTTGCTAATGCAGGAATAACTACCATTGCCACAAATAAAGAGGCCAACATAGCAAGTACAATACTTATCGCCATAGGCTGAAATAGTTTTCCTTCTACCCCTTGTAAGCTAAAGAGAGGAGCGAAAACTACGATAATAATAAGTACTGCAAAAAAAACAGGTCGTGCTATCTCACGTGCGGCTTCTTGAATTCTTAATGGAATTGCATGTTCATTTTTATAATTCGCTTGATCAAAAGATTTATCTCCTTTTTCGGCATGAGTGTGTTCAGAGCCGGGCTCACTTATATGTTTGAAAATGTTTTCCATCATCACAACCGATCCATCCACCATCATTCCGATCGCAATTGATAGTCCCCCTAGCGACATTAAATTGGCTGAAATATTCCAGTAAGCCATGGCTATTAAAGACATTCCCACAGAAATTGGAACTGAAATAAGTACTAATAAAGTCGCTCGCAAATTCATGAGGAAAAGAAGTAGCACAACAAAGATTAATACAAAAGCTTCCACCAAAGCTTTTTTCACAGTATAAACAGCCTTTTGTATCAGTTCTGATTGATCATATAAGGGTATTAATTTTACGCCTTCAGGCAATGCTGCTTGCACAAGAGGAAGGCGCTCTTTTATGCCATCAATAGTGGCCTTGGTATTAGCCCCAATCCTTTTAAGAACTATGCCACTGACAACTTCGCCAACCGCACGGGGCTTTCCTTGTGCATCTCTATCAGAAAGCGTAACAGCACCTTGACGAATTTCGCTTCCATACGCAACACGAGCAACGTCCCGCACTCGAATAACCACGCCATCTTTGTCTTTAACGGAGATATTTGCAATATCTTGCAATCCTTTATCTTCACTGCGAACCCAACCTACTCCACGTATAACGAGTTGCTCTGCACCCCGATCTAGATACCATCCTCCGGCATTACGATTGTTTGATTCTATGGCATTGACCAAATCTTCAATTTTTAATTTATATGCGAGTAATCGAGAAGGATCGACTTGTACTTGGTATTGACGCACCTCACCACCAAATGAAAGCAAGTCTGTTACACCATCAACGGGCGCTAATAATAATTTAACCACCCAATCATTAAGACTACGTAAAGTCATTGTATTAAATTTTTCTTGGTTATCAGTGCGTAAAATGTATTGAAAAATTTGTCCTAATCCAGAAGTATTAGGCCCCATTTCAGGAATGCCAATCCCAGCTGGCATTTTTTCGCGTGCGACCTGTAATCGCTCAAATACTTGTTGGCGGGCAAAATAAATATCGACTGCATCTTTAAATACCACTGTAATAACCGATAAACCCACCTTTGATATAGATCGTACTTCTTCAACATTAGGCAAGGAATACATCGCAGCCTCAATGGGATAAGTAATTAATTGTTCAACTTCTTCCGCTGCAAGCCCAGGTGATTCTGCATTTATAACGACTTGAACATTAGTAACGTCAGGAAAAGCATCTAGGTTTAAACGCGGTATGATCAGAATTCCTGCAACAATAGTCACCAAAAGCGCAAGAATAACAAGAAGACGATTATTTACTGAAAAGTCGATGATCTTATCAAACATAAGAAAATTTTCCTTTCTTAGTGATTATGGGCATCAAACCCTCGCTTGTTTAATTCTGAATGTACAAAGAAAGCGCCATTTGTTACGACTCGTAGCCCTGATGAAACGCCCTCAATAATTGCTTGATTATCTGTAATTTTAATTACTTTCACTTCCACCTGTTGAAAATGATCAGGTTTAACTTCAACATAAATTGCCCAATCCCCATCAGCAGTGCGTAATACTGAACTTACCGGCAATGCCATAACAGGTGAAGATTCACTTCCTTCAATGTTACAATTGACGTATTGCCCTGGATGCAACATGTCTTGCGTGTTTGCAACTTCTATGCGCGTTGAACGAGTGCGGGTTGTTTCATCTAGCTGGTGATGTATCTGTATGATACGCCCAGGTAGAGTATGACTGTTTACAGAAATTTTTACTGCATCTCCAATTTTAACAGGCTGCTTTAAATCAGGAGGTAGCTTTGCGTCTATCCAAACTGTCGCTTCATCAACCACTTGTAATAAAACACGTCCAGGCTCTATCAACTCACCTTCATTAAAATTAACATTAAATGCTGTACCATTGCGTGGAGCAATCAAATTAAAATCGCCTTTAGCCTGAGAAGGTTTTTGACTGCCAAGTAATGTATTAATTTCAGATTCCGTTAGGCCATAAGCTGCTGCAGTGGAGTAAGCATGCTGATAAGCAACTTGCGCTTCAGTATATCGTTTACCTGAAATTGCTTCTGTTCCTAATAATTTAACTCGTTGCCATTCTTGAGCTGCCAATAACAAATCCCCTTGCACCTTTGCCATATCTACACTCGAAAGGGTTGCAAGAATTTGTCCCTCTTTAACATGTTCTCCTTCTTGAACGTGACGCTTTATTACTTGAGCTGACACACGCACAGTCACTTTATTAGTGAGCTTCTCATTAGGAATCACCTCACCAGGTACAGGAATGGAACCTTTAATTACTTGAGGATTTAATATGTCAATCTTAATACCAGCAGTCTCTTGAGCCTCTTTAGTTAAAATGACAACATTTTTTTCAGGAGAATCATTATGTTTATCCTCAGAAAATACACTGAATGAAAAAAGGAAAACAAAAACTACTAATGGAGCATTTATTGAAAAATATTTTTGATTTCGGTTCATCCTTGTCCTCGTTTATAATAACGTTAATTGTTTTTCAACCAATTTTCCACTGTGCCAGAAGCCTTTAGCCATTCTGCCCATGCTTGCCATGCTCGTCCGCGCAATTCCGCTCCAGCTATTTGGCTATCAAGACGTTGTTTGAATTGCACTAAGTAGTCAGTAGTGGTCATCTCGCCAGCTTGCCATAACCGCTCTATTAATGTTATTCCATCACCTAAAGGTTTGTTAGCAATCTTTTGCCATTCTTCAACTATCTGATAAAGCCTTTGATATCGTTCAGAGCTTCCCATCATATCAGCGCTTATTTGGCGAATCATATCGATGCGCTTTTCTTCTACTTCTAGAGTATCGAAATTCGCAGCTTCCACTTCTGCCTTATATGAATTTCGAATAAATAATGGGATACTAAATGTTGCCATAATCACGCGTTTAGTACCTTCATCGGTATTTTCTTGGCCTCCTTGCAGACCAAAGGTAGGATCTGGAAATCGTTCACGCTGTGCTAATTTAATACGCATTTGCGCACTTAGTATTTGTTCATTTAATACTTGCACTGCAGGAAGGCAATTTAATAATTCATTAAAATCAGTATTCATTTGGCTTGGTGATGGTAAGTAATTCGGGAGGTCTGGCCATTCTGAATTAGTTAATCCTGTCATTGATCGTAAAATTTGCAACGCTTGATTAAACGTCATTTCAGCATCAGCTTGTTGTGCCAATGCTTCTGACAGAGCCAATTGAGCTAGATCTGTTTCAACGCGCGCCACATCACCTGTAGCTTCTCGCTTTTCAGTTAACGTAACAAATTTTTGTAGCAAACTAGTTCGTTCTTTTGATAATTTCACTACTTGGCGAGTAGATTGGTAACGAATTAAAGCATTAATCACTTCAGTTGCTAATTGTTGTTGTAAAGATTCTAGTTGTGATTCAGCGATATGAAAATTTCTGTCTGCGACTTTTGAACGAGCTGATCGCTTGCTTACCCAGTCAACTGTTTGATTAAGTCCTGCTGTATAGGTTTTTTCATATGGCTTCTCACCTTCTAATGCTAATTCAGGATCTTTGAAGCTTTTCTGCCGTTTCTGCTCAGTCTCCGCAATGAGTTCTGGATTATAAAGTGGTTGCTCGGCTGCATGGAATCGGGCATTTGCTGCCGCAACATTCGCTTTTGCAGCTTGTATTGAGGGATGACTTTCTAAAAATTGATAAATAAATATTTTAAGTGGGAGAGAAGAGGTATCAGATTGGGTACATTGTACATTGTTATTATAATTTAATCGTTCATCTGCAAACAGACTAGAACAGCTAAGACTCAATATGATGTATATAAAGTACAAGAATTTGCTCTTGTTTATAGCTGCATTTAACCTCTCATGTGCAATCATGACTCAGCCTGCTTATTTGTAGACGCTTGAATATGGCTCTGAACTACTTGTTCTAATCCCTGCCGACATATTTCCGCCATGCTTATATTCAAATCGAAGGCCATCAATCTTGTCTGGCGGTGAAGCTCTTTCGGTAAACGCACAAGGAGTTTTTTTTCATCTGAAAAGTCCTTTTTTGAAATGGGCACTAAGATCCCTCCTATGTTTTATACAAATCAACTGCATAAATTTGAATTTTGATATCAGAATATCCCGATATCTCTCAGTATAGTTATAATCTTAGAATTTCCAATGACCTGTTATTATTTGGGTGTCAATGATAGTGATTCAGTGAAAACTACAAATAAAGTGATCTATTCAATAGTTTTTAAAGCAATATAGTTTTTTGTAAGGCACATCATACAGTTTGCTAGATTACTTGCTGGTGGGTTCTTAACAAAGCATAAAATAATAACACTTAAACTTTTCAGTCAAAGCCAATTGCATGTTTATCTGAAATAACATGCTTTTCAACTTTTAATTCTCTTGAGTTGTTTGCTTGGGCCATTGTCAGGCTGCGTTCCGGCACAGCCTGCTGCTTCGAAATTCCTTCGGTTTTTTCAAGAACAGCGTATTTATTAACCTCCCCTTTCTTATCAAGCGAAATTTTTGCCTCTTTTCCAAAATGATTTTCAAGATAAGGGTGATATGATACCAATTTCACATGATCATTCTTAGTTAAACAAAGAATTTGGCGATTATCACTTAATTGGATCACCCCTTGTAACCACCCTCTCAGGCATTCATATGCCCGAGCAAAAGAGAATTCCTTATTAGGCAATATTAATTTTAAGGCTTTAATTTCATGCCGCTCTCGTGCCAATTGCTTTTGCGAAATTTGGTTAGAGTTTAAGTTTAGATCCTGTTTGTTCTGCGGCTTAATCCATCTAGCCTGGGCATAGTCTACTGCCATGCTCTTTGAGCACTCTCGACTTAATGTTTTCATCATCATGTCTCGGTTTTTAAAATCTTTTTGATCACCAAACACCATAAGCTTGTCTTTATGCCGTGTACAAGCAACATAGGTAGAGTGGCGATCAAAATAGGTTGAAGCCAATACATAAGCATTATTGACCGTGACACCCTGGGCTTTATAAATGGTCGCAGCATAACCGTGATCAAGATGCTTATAATGCCTGATATCTAATCCTACGATCCGGCCATCATCATTAGCCTTGATCTGAAAATGATTGCCCTTAATGACTTCAATCGTACCCAACGCACCATTTTGGACCCCAAGGCGCTTGTCGTTCTTCAGAAAGTAAACAACATCCCCCTTGGCAAAGGAGCGCTGACCTTTTGCTACTGTAAACGCTCTCCCCTCTTCTATTTCACCAGCAGCAATTCGAACTTCTCTGGCAGCCTGATTTAATGATTGGACGCTATCATTGGTATAAGCCAACATTAATTGTGATTTGCCTTCCAGCCGGTCACTGGACCAGGCCTCTATCATCATTCGCCTAGCAATGGGCTCATCAGCAGCGGTCATATTGAGTGCGCCCAGTTTCTCATAACGAGTTAATGCTTTTTCTGTTTGCTGTGTCGCAAATTCGTAAGTTGCACAACACATTTCAGGGTTTTGCTGACGTACAACTTCTGTTAAAACAGCTTCCCCAAAACGCATGGCTATTGCGCGCGAAGGTGCGCCCGCTTCAATCGCTCCAAACTGCTCGGTATCGTGAACCAAGATGACTTTTGCCCCTTCATTATTGGCATGGGATAATAGTTTATTCATCTTTTCGGTGCCCAGCATCCCAGCTTCATCAATCACTAACACATCATTTTTACTTAATTGCTCTCTCCCCTGCTCCCATTGTAATAAGCATGAGTCTACGGTGGCACTTTTGATCCCCGCTTCCTTCTCTAACCCCTTGGTAGCAATACCACTGAAACAAGCGCCTCTTACGTGATAACCCGAATTCTCAAAAGCTTCTCGTGCAACTTTCATCAAAGTACTTTTGCCGGTACCGGCAAAACCGGTGACGATTTTTAAATCCCCAGTATTAATAATGTGATTAAAGGCTGTGCGCTGCCCTTCATTCAGATTTGATGAGGTAACCGCTTGGGTAGCCGCCTCTAGATTAACGGCGTGCCCTTGCTTAGTATGGAGCTCATAGGCCTGGTTGAGCATATGATGTTCCATTTCAATCATCTTGCTGGTGGTAAAAGTCGATTTACCATATTCGTTTTCGCCTAAGGCAACCAACTGCTTGGCACTTTTAATGGCAGTCAGTACTTCATTGTACTGGTCGAGATCAACGCTATATTGATTGGCCAGTTTTGCAATCGCGTATTCATCAAAGACAGATTGTTGTTGGCTAAGTTTTTCTAAGGCAATATTCGGATCACGAATAACCCTTTCGCCATTAGCACGCAAAATATCGATATGATCGATAAAGCGCATAAAGTTATCGCCTTGCCCTCGGGTCGCAGCTTGATGAGGTGCCTGCCCTAGGTGTAGACCTGGCTCTAAATCAATCCCTCTCTCTTGTAAGCTCCTGCAATCAATTCGTGTATCATGACCTGCCAGATGAAGATGGGTATTAGCAATCTCCTGCCAAGCTCGGCGTTGCTCAAATACTAATTCGCGTTTGTTCCAGTCTCGATTTTTTAAACCAAAGCCGGCTGGGGTAATTTCCCGTGTGGTCAACAAAATATGAGCGTGTGGGTTCTCTGGATTGTCTTCATGAATATTGATATCAGCTATCATGCCCTTATCAACAAATTGAGCTTGGCAATAACTTTTAATTAAGTCGACACGCTCTTCCTGCGATAATTCATTAGGCAGTGCTACTAAAACTTCTTTTGCAACTCGTGAGTCTTTACGAAGCTCTGCCGATTCAATGGCATTCCAAAGTTGTGTTCGGTCTTTGACCCATTCTGGGGCATTATCAGGCGCCATTATTTCAGAAAAGACCACACCCTTCTTATTTGAATAATCAAAAGCTACTCCAAGACGTTCATCTACAATACGCTCCCCTGCTCTATAAGCTGCAGCACCAACGGCGGAGCGACCTTGGGAGCGTGATACATTTTTAACGTCTAGATGAAATATCGCCATAAAATTAATTTCTTAATGCTGACTTGAAGATTAGCGTAATGAATGGATAAAGGTTTTGCAACAGTGACGTTCGAAGAACGTGTAGTGTGCGCCCTTTCTTCCTCCGGGCTTGTTTTGTTACTTAGCTTGATCGAATCTGCTTTATCATTTTTCTCATACTTTCTACACTTTTTCCCTTCGCTTCGCTTAGTTTCTATTTCTTTCGAATTATCTGGCCGGTCAATTACCATTGATGATTTAGATGCACAAATGTAGTTTATGCAGAACTGAATAAGGTATTTCTTGAAACACCCCGATGGGTAAGCAACAATATCAATATTGTCCTTTGACTTTGGTGAATTCATGAAAAATAACCTGACATTAGATGCCCTAGTAAAAAAAAAGGAACAGCTAGAAGCTCGGATTCAAAATATCAAAGCCAAAGAGGCTATGCAGCAACGTAAAGATGAAACTCGCCGTAAAATTTTGGTAGGCTCGTATATCTTAGACAAACATCAAAAAGCAGGCTCTCTTGAAAAGCTGTTCTTAGAATTAGATAAATTTTTATTTAAACCCTATGACAGAGAGCTCTTTGGATTTGAGCCACGCAAAGAAGAAAAGGTCCCTGCAAGCTCCCCTGAAAGCGTTGGGGGGGAATATGACTAACATTCTTAGAACAGCCGAATTTAATCCCGACATGTCAAAGTGGCTTGATTGGTTTTGTTATGAGCAGGAAATTTCCTTCTCGGTAGCTCTCAATCAAGTCTTAGCTCTAGGGCGTCAATGTATTGAAAATAACCAGCTGCCAGGGGAGCTACCCATTGCGCAAAAATTATTAATTCAAACTTCAATGGAGTCACTATTGCTTTTACAAGAAGCTGTCTCGCAGGATCAACGCAAAGTGATTCGAGAGCGTGCCAAAACCCTCATTCGAAAGACACTAGCCTTAGAAGTCGAAACTGAATGTCTGCCTTCCTAAATTTCACCCGTGGAGGCCAAGTTCAGCTTCATGGCATCCACATGTTTTGGCAAGTGCTGCTTCGATTTTTTAAAATCAGCCTAATTGTTTTTATGCTGTTCACCACCCTACTTTGGGTTTATCAAACCAAACCCTATGAGCGCTACTTATTGACTCAAGGCGTTAAAGCTTTTCTTTGCCAAGGTAATGTCTATTGCCCGAAAGTGCTTGAGCACAAAGACCCCTATGGTCATCTTCGTCGCTACACGCCTAAACAGCTGCTTTCCTCCCCTCCCATAAAACAACAACTTCGGCTTAGCAGGGGTGAATTTTGGTGGTCTCTCAAAGTTTCCGCTTTAACATCATGGATAATTGCCTTGCTTGTAGCCTGGCTGCTAACCAGATTTGGTGCGATGAGAAGTCAACAGCAAATGTTACGTGGGACAACTCTTGCCACCCCTCAAGAATATAAACGAATTGTTAAAAGAGCTCATCAAGCGTCACGTTGGACTTTAAGTGGTGTTCCTTTGCCTAAGGATGCTGAAACCCAGCATATTTTGTTATGTGGGTCACCTGGCGGGGGCAAATCTGTTTGCACACATGAATTATTGTCTCAGGTAAGACAGGCTGGCCAAAAAGCCTTGGTGTATGACATCAAGGGTGCCTTTATCCCCCATTATTATCGGGAAGGCAAAGATATCATTCTCAACCCATTAGATGAAAGAAGCCCTTCTTGGAATCTCTGGCAAGAATGCAATGCTTTAACTGATTATGATGCAATGGCATCAGCTATAGTGCCCGATGTGTCTGTGAGTTCTGAATCTTTTTGGACCAAGGCAGCAAGGACCTTGCTGGCGATTACAGCCTCTCAGTTTAAGCACCGACAAAACCCGCGGATGAAAGAATTGATCCACCATTTGTTTTGTAGTGATTTAAAGGAAGTGGAATCGTTACTTCAAGGTACCCTTGGAAGTGCCATGGTTGGCAAAGATTTAGAAAAGGGTACTCGCTCTGTGATCCTCACCTTAGTTACCTACTGCAAATCTCTTATGTACCTTAAAGATGAGCCTCAAACTCCTTCCTTTGTTATTCGTGATTGGGTTAACAATGACAAAGATGATTCTTGGCTCTTCATTTCTTCAAATCAACGCCTTGCTGATACCCTAAAGCCTCTTATCTCTTTATGGCTTGAATTAGCAGTCAATGCATTGCTAAGTCTTGAAGAAAGTCGTAACCGCAGATTATGGTTCTTCTTTGATGAGCTTGCCAGTTTGCAACGTTTACCTAGTTTAGAGCCGGTTTTGTCCCGAGGTCGTGGCTATGGTGCCTGCTTTGTAGGGGCTATACAAGATATTCATCAGCTACGCGACTTATATGGCGATAAAGCAGCAGAAGTATTGGTATCTTTATTCGGCACCTCCCTCTTCTTCTCTACCAATAACAATCATTCTGCCAAATGGGCTGCAGAGCAGCTTGGTAGGGCTGAATTTTTAGAGGCTAGAGAAGGATATTCCATGGGGGCACATCAAATGCGTGACGGCGTTACGTTAAGCCACCAGAGGCGCCAGGAATTCGTTGTAATGGACTCTGAGATTCGACATCTTAAAAAGCGAGAAGCTTTTATGGTAACTGCAGGTGGTTGGCCTGTAACCAAGCTTTTATTTGCCATCAAGAAACGACTAGAAAAGTGCCCTGCCATCATCGAAAGAAACTTAAGTTCCATAAATCATGAGGTATCCACCTTGGAACAAAAAATTGAAACCTTAACTTTGGATCCCTTAGATAGGGTTAATCAAAAAGTATCAACTACTTCCTCCGCTCCTAATGAAGCGAATAGTAACGATGTCGAAGAGCAACAAATTGATTTATTTTAAAACGATATTAATCTGCAAAGCGAACTTATCTTCTGCTCTTTGTATTTATTAAAAGTATTTTTTATATGTATAGAGATTAGATAATACAACACATTTAAGCATGACAATTAACAGGGATAAATTGTGAATAACATATTTTCTTCAAATAGATATCCACAGATAACACAACTAAATAGATTTAAAGGGAGTTAAAACTCAATTTAGGTTGATTGAAATGTTACATATAGTTTGAATGGAGTGTAAATTTGAAATGGAAATAGATCTTTGGCGTAAAAATCATTCGATGGTTCATTAAGTGATCATTCGATGATTTATTAAGTTGGGCTGGGAAGTATGCGTTGTGCTTCATGAAGTGTTAAATTAGGCATTAAGCTCATTAATTTTTTTAGTTTTTCGTTATAAATGGAAGTAGGTTGTAAAGGCTTTGGGTTTTTAGGTAATGCAAAAGCTTCGGTAACCCCTTTTATAAGACTATTTATATTGGATACTGCAATTGTTGGTTTAAACTGGGGTTGTTTTTGAGATGATAAGGATTTTAGCAACACATCCTGAAATCTTCGCTTTGAGCGAGTTCTTGCCCTTTGTAATGCAAACTCTTTAATGCCCAAATCAAATAATAGTTTAGAATTAACTCTTCTAATGGATGGTTTGTGATAATACTCTTCAGTATCGATATCATAAAAAGACTGACGGTAACCCACGATATATCCAGAACGGTATAGCCAGCTCATAGCTCTTTGTGCTCTGCGAATGTTTAAGCCGGATTTTTTGGCAATAAAATCTAAACTGAGATGTACAAAAGTGTCAGTTTCACGATGATAAACCCCAACACACATAGTGTTTAGATCGAGATACTGAAATATAACCTTCAGAATTTCACTTATTGCTTCGCGTTGCTCAAATCTCATTGTTCTTGATGATTGGCGACTTTGTTCTTGAAATCGCAATAGAACAGCAGAGCGTAGCCTTCCTAGCCATTTCCATGAAGACTCGACCCATTCCCCTACCCTGCCTGACGCTAGCGATAGAATCTGTGGTGATTTTTTGTCAATAGTATAACTATTCATTTCTTGGGATGAATCCTTTTGACGCCAAGAAACGAATAAACTAGAATCATTTTACCGGAATGATTGTTTCGTCTCTTGGCGTTACAATAAATTCAAATAAGCCCAGCTTGTCTGGGCTTATTTTTTATGTGGCGCCCTATTAATTAGTATCTTATTTATAAATCAATATTTATTGTTCCAAATGCGCTATAAGTTATTTGATCTTATAGCCAATCAAAATAAAAGCAAATTTCGAAAATAAATTAAAAACAAAAAGCCTGATATTTTTAGAAAATATAATAATCACCAGGGAAAATATTATATTTTAATTTTGAAATATAATATTTTTATTTTTTATTGTTAATGAAAATTACATACAAAGAAATACCTCCTTAAATTTCACACAATATTTCACACACAAAAAAATACTTCTGTGTTTTTAATGATGCACGATCAGAATTCAATGAGCCTAATGTCCAGTCGCTGGACGACAAAGTAAGTGACGCAAATTGAGCGGTGTCCAGTGACTGGACGCAACGAGATGTCTTTGTGGTTGCTACCCAAAGTCTGCGTGCTATTCAATTCGAAAGGGATCCCAAAGAGGAGCTGTCCAGTGACTGGACGGTAATTGATCTAATTGAGCAGTGTCCAGTGACTGGACGCAACGAGATGTCTTTGTGGTTGCTACCCAAAGTCTGCGCGCTATTCAATTATAAAGAGATCCCTAATAGGAGCTGTCCAGTGACTGGACGGTAAGTGACGCTTATAGAGTGGTGTTCAGTGACTGGACGCAACGAGATGTCTTTGTGGTTGCTACCCAAAGTCTGCGTGCTATTCAATTCGAAAGGGATCCCAAAGAGGAGCTGTCCAGTGACTGGACGGTAATTGATCTAATTGAGCAGTGTCCAGTGACTGGACGCAACGAGATGTCTTTGTGGTTGCTACCCAAAGTCTGCGCGCTATTCAATTATAAAGAGATCCCTAATAGGAGCTGTCCAGTGACTGGACGGTAAGTGACGCTTATAGAGTGGTGTCCAGTGACTGGACGGTAAGTGACGCTTATAGAGTGGTGTCCAGTGACTGGACGCAACGAGATGTCTTTATGGTTGCTACCCAAAGTCTGCATGCTAATCAATTATAAAGAGATCCCAAAGAGGAGCTGTCCAGTGACTGGACGGTAAGTGACGCTTATAGAGTGGTGTCCAGTGACTGGACGCAACGAGATGTCTTTATGGTTGCTACCCAAAGTCTGCATGCTATTCAATTATAAAGGGATCCCAAAGAGGAGCTGTCCATTGACTGGGCGGTAATTGATCTAATTGAGCAGTGTCCAGTGACCGGACACAACGAGATGTCTTTATGGTTGCTACCCAAAGTCTGCATGCTATTCAATTCGAAAGAGATCCCAAAGAGGAGCTGTCCAGTGACTGGACGGTAATTGATCTAATTGAGCAGTGTCCAGTGACTGGACACACGAGATGTCTTTATGGTTGCTACCCAAAGTCTGCATGCTGTTCAATTATATAAGGATCCCTAATAGGAGCTGTCCAGTGACTGGACGGTACCGAAAAGTAAAAGTAAGCAGGAGTAGGTGAGCTAGAAACTTAGTTTGTATTCGTGCTTAGTTTGTTGGGGATGATTTAATCAATGCTCCCAAATGTTGTCCAGTCACTGGACAGTGTTTGGATGGAGAATATAGCGGCTAGTAATTTTATGAGTCAAAGTTAATTTTACACTTGTATATACAGGAATTATCATTATACTAATTACATACGTATGCAATTTGTAGCGTGTCCTCCATGATATCTCAAAAAGGAATTGGATATGGCAATTAATGTCCCGATTGTTGCGACAATGAATCAGAAGGGTGGTGTTGGTAAATCAACAATCACAGGAACTCAGGCTGAATGGTTCTCGCTAGTAAGAAAGAAAAGGGTTTGCCTAGTAGATCTTGACGAGCAATGTAATACAACGAAGCAATTTGTTGGTGTTGAATATATCAATGATGATACTGAAGCTGGTTTTCAAATTAAAAAACATCCAGATTTTTCTCCACATTTAGGTGCTAATGAGCGATCTTCGATAGCAGATATATTTTATGGTGAAGCCGTTTTGCCATACCAATCATGGATCACGGAAAAAAATTCTAATGGTGGATTAGTTGACGTTTTATGTGGGCATCCTGTCCGAATTGAGGAAATAAATAACGCCTTAGTTTCAAAGGAGGATGGAAAAGTAAATCAAACTGCAAAAGAAAGACTAAAAGAATTTTTTGATATGGAAGAGGTGCATGATGCTTATGATGTATTTTTACTTGATACAGGGCCAAGCAAGAATGTAATGTTTCGTTCCGCATTGCACGCAGCATCTCATGTAGTAGTGCCTTTTGAACCTGAAGATAAAGCAATTCAAGGTATTACACAGATGTTAAATGCTATTAAACGTGAAAATTATTCAAGAGAAAGGGGAGCACAGCTTAAGCTGGCTGGGTTGCTGCCTAATAAAGTGAGAAATTTAAAGCTACATAAACAATATTTAAATGATCTGTCAGAAAGATATGAAGAGTATCTATTTCCATGGCCTTGCTGGTTAAGCTTATTGACAGATTTTCCTACAAGGGATCGTGCTGGCGTGAAGCCTCGAAGCGTATTTCAACTGCCTATAACAAATACAGCAAGAGCCCAAGCAACAGCAATGTGTCTTTATATTGAACAAAAAATATTTGGTAAACATTTAGGCATTACCAAAGAAATTAAACAAACGCTAAACGTATTTGAGGATGGGCTTAAAACTTTGGGAGTTAGCGCATAATGTCAAACTTAACAAAGTCCAAGACTCATAAGATTGAAGATAAAAAACGGAAGCCTCTTTTTATAAAATCAAAGGTAAATTTAGAACAGGTCCAAAGCCTCAATCAAACAAATAAATCTACGTCTAATGAAGAACAGTCAAATTCAGACTTATTGGATAGCTTGGATTCACAGCTATCGAAAATTGAATTTTTGAATGCAAAATATTTGCCCTTACAGGCGATTCATCTAGATCCTGATAATCCAAGAAAGCTTTCTATCGATATAAACGATGTCCTTAATGGTCCAAAATTACCGGAAGAACCATTTGACGATGAGGTACAAGATGCTTTCAAAGAAACTTTAAAACAACATTTTGGTGTTGAAGATAATAAAAAACAAAAGATCCAAGATTATCTTTCTATCGCATTATTAGCTTCATCCATCAAAGTGCCTGAAAGATTAATACAGCCAATATGTGTATATGGTAAAGGAAATAAATATATTCTTCTTGCTGGCGAAAGACGTACCTTGGCGCATCATGTTATGGGCGCTAAGTTTATAGCTGCCAACATAATTATTGAGCCTGAGAACAAAGAGAAGGCTTTGCTTCAATATATTGAGAATTCATCGCGTGAGGACCTCTCACTTAAAGATAAGTATGGGGCAATTAGAAAAATAATCTCATATTACAGCGAGTCTGTATCAGCTAGATCGCTAGCAAGTATTTTGCGGATCTCAAAATCACAAGCTCAAAAATATTCAAAGATATGCAAAGAAGAAAATATAATTTTTAAAAGGGCAATAGAAACGGGAGTTTTAACTTCACCTGAAGACGCTTACAATATTATTAAGAGTAATGATTCGAACATGATAACTAATATCTGTAATTTATTACTGAAGGGAAAAGGTATTGAGGAAGCTTTACAGGAAATCAACAATCAAACATCGGTAAGACCTAACTTAAAGCCGAAAAGAATAATTTCACCTAACCCTGTACATGAAACAAAAGATGAACAAAAGGTTTTATTTAAAGGCGATGATATTAATGTGCTTAAAGAATTAATTCATATTGCAATAAAAGGTGGAAAGTTAGATCTTTCTATAGATGATTTTAAAAACAAAGATATTGATTTTTCAAGTCTTTGGAAAAAAATCAAAGACATAGTTGCAAAAGCAAGGTGATATATGGTTAAAGCATTTAATCCTCCACATGCGAGAAAGTCAAAATCGGCAAAACCTCTAAAATTAAATAGTAGTGTACGAAGAGCTTCTATTAGAATGCCTGAAAAAATGCTTGAAGAAGTTAATAAAATTCTTGAACTTGAGGGTAAGACCCACAAGGGCAAATGGATTTCAAAAGCAATTATTGATTTATATGAAACTGAGGACTTTATTGGTCTAATTGATGAAGAATGGTTTGATAGGGCAAATAATTTTGCAATTCAGGTAGTCTTAACAAAAGAAGCTCAAAGTGCTTTGAATAATATAATAAAAGAAGCTAAACAGCAGGGGTTAGAAAGAAATGATTTCATTAGTGCGACAATAAGGGTCGCCATAACTAATGCTCTAGTTAGAGAGGGAAACTTCTGATTGACGTCAAAAGTTCTTTTCAGGCCATTAGTCAAAAGCTGTAAGAAGACAAAATAATTAAATCTTTGCAATTGAAATTGGCCCATCTAGAAGTTGCATGTAGTGTTAGATTTTATTCAAGAGTAAGAGATAGGTGTTTCACATTTTAAATGCCTCACGTTGGGTTGTATATATAACTTCTAAAATACCTAGTATTTTACGTGCTCATACTCGTGAGTTTAGATTAGATAAGTTCATTCAACAGAGTTAAGTTACATATAATTGATTAATCCTAAAATAGCATTTAATATTGCCGTTCTGAAAATAATGAAAGACAATATTTGTTGTACATATGAATCATGGAAGTTTCGATAAGCACAAGCTAATACCAGAGCCTTTGCCCTCAGGTCTTATCCCCACACTAAATAAAATGGGGTATATGACTCAATTCATAGATGAATATTCCCAAAAATTTATTGACGATGCTAAGTATGCCGATGCGCCGGTTTTAGAAATAGGGGCTGCGTATGGTATAGCAACGCTTCAGGCACTCAGCAATGGGGCTAGGGTAGTATCTAACGACCTTGATGAGCAGCATCTCAAAATACTTGGGCAAATATGCCCTAAAGAGCTACTTCACAATTTAATATTATTACCTGGAAAGTTTCCTGATGATATTAATATCGATGATAATTCTATTTATTCAATATTAATGTGTCGAGTAGTACATTTTTTTACTCCAGTTGAAATAAAGCAAGCCTTCAAAAAAGCCTTTAATATTTTAGCGCCGGGAGGAAAGATATATATTATCGCAGATACCCCTTATCAAAAAAATTGGTCGAAATTTCTTGCGACATATGAACAGAAAAAGAGAAGTGGGGAAAAATTTCCTGGATTTATTGTAAACTCTGATGACTTTATAACAGACTTGGCCTTTAATCTTCCTAAAATGTTTAATTTTATGGATACCGAAGTGCTTCTTCGAGAGTTGACCGAAGTGGGATTTTTAATTGAAAAGTTAGAATATATAAATCGATTAAATTATCCTGAAACAGTAAGACTAGATGGAAGAGAGAGCGTAGGGGCTATAGCCGTTAAATCGTAGTTGAGGTTTAGTAGTATGGACAGCCATTTCAAGGATAGATTGCTGAAGCCGATTATTGGCTGCAGCTTAGGCACATTCCTAGAATTTTTAGATTTTGCTTTGTATGCATCGTTAGCTCCAGTCTTTGCATTAAAATTCTTTCCCAAGGAATATCATGAGATCTCCGTCATTTACGCATGGGGCATTTTTGCAGTAAGCTTTATCGCCCGGCCATTTTCAGGCTTAATATTGGGGCCAATCGGAGACAGGATCGGAATCAAGAAAATTCTTCTGTTTTCTTTAGCCATAATGGGACTTGCAACTACGGCGATTGGGATTTTGCCAACCTATGATCAAATAGGACTACTTGCACCTTTATTATTAATATTATTAAGAATAATTCAGGGTTTAGCTGTTAGTATTGAATACAACAGCCTTGGAGTATACCTTCTACAGCAAAATGGCATTGCTAAGAAATTTGGATTTTACTCTAGCTTTACATCAGTTGGAGTAATTGCAGGTTTAATATCAGGCAGCCTTATTGTTGGTTTATTTTTAAACAAGTCTTCACTCATTGATATTCCTGATTGGCAATGGAGAATGCCTTTTATAAGCTGTGGGCTGGTAGTTAGTGTATTGGGGATATTTCTAAGACAGCAAATGCAAGACCCTCATAAAAGCTCCTGCTCCTATTCTGAAAGGGGAGTATTAAAAAGTCTTTTCTGTAATCAAATAAAGCAGTTGTTTATGGCTATTTTTGTAACAGGCTTTATTAGTATTTCAGCTTATATTGCCATCGGTTATATGGCGACCTATTTGCAACTTTATAGAAACTTTCTACTAAAAGAATCAATATTAGTTTGTTGTGCCTGCGGTATTGCTATGCTTATATCTGTCCCAATTGGAGGATGGATTTCTGATAAGCTAGGAAGAACGCGCTTTATGGCGGTTTCTTCTTTATCAATGTCAATTATTTCAATCCTTTCTATGGGATTGATTGCCTATGGGCAGTCAAAAATCCTTATTTTAGGACTCCTGCTGCTTTCAATTAATACAGGCATTTCAGCTGGAGGACTGCCGGCATTTGTAACTGAGCTGTTTCATAGCGATCATCGATATACGGGTTCAACGATTGCTTATAATGCTGGGGTTGCCTGGATAGGGGGCACAGCCCCGATGATAATATCTCTCTTGTTAATGAAAACAAATAATCCGATGATCCCTGGTATATATTTGTCTTTCTTTTCTCTGTTAGGTTTTATTGCGGCTATGGCATTAAACCAACGAAAGCAATGTAACGATAAATTACGCGTTTATCCTATTAATAATAAGGAAGTAAAACATGTTTGATAAAAAAGAAAATTTTGATTTTCCAGATAATGCATCTTTTGTAACAAGGATGAATGTTAGGATCAACGACGTAAATTACGCTAATCATTTAGATTACTCGGCACTTTTAGAAATGGTGGGTAACGCTCGTTCTCAATTCTTCAGGCACTACGGGTGCACTGAAATTGATATAGAAGGAGTAGGTGGAATAGTTAAGAAAATTTACGTTGATTACCTAGATGAAGCAAGTTTTAACGATGAGCTAGAATTTAAGGTGTTTGTCTCAGACATAAAAGGCGTTAAAGCAAACCTATTATTTTTGATAACCAACTTAAAGAAAGCCAAAGAGGTTGCGCGAGTGGCAATGAATTTTGTTTTCTTTGACGCAAAAAAGGGAAAATTATGTAGTGCGCCAGAAAAATTTATTCATATGGCAAACAGTCATCAGGAATTAATTGAATTAAGGAACTAATGGCGTGATTTTGAGTGAAGATGATTTAATTAGAAAAAATATTAAAAACGATGAATTTGATAAGAAACTATCTGAGCTGAGAGAAAAGTATTTAAGCCAAATCTACAGCAATTATATGTTTTTTAGTCTTGAAAACAAGGAAACCCGAGAGCGCTTAGTCTATAGCACAAATCTTGAGTGGCAATCTAATTATATTGACCATAAGATGATTGACAGTTGTCCTTTATATGCTGCTACTGTCCTTTCTCCTAGAAATTATCGTTTAGATAGATCTTTCTTTCTATGGAACCAAATTATTCCAGAGGGAAAAATGCAGAGAGATGTAATTGGAGTGAGGGCAGAGCATGGAATTGCAAATGGTTTGTCAATTACGAAAAAGATAGGCAATTATCAGGCAATGCTAGGGTTAGCTTCAGATCCTAAAGATCATGAACTAGAAAGAAACTATACAATGTTCTTACCCAAAATAATAACCTTATTTGCCGCAGCGAGCAGCTTATGTTTTAGCAAACAGGGGAGCATTTCGGAGACGATTCTCATTCGGACAGTTTCAAATGATTTTAAAAATAACTTTTAGATATCTGGCTTTCGAAGCCAAATGATAGGTGCCGCCCAATTTAATTTAATATCGAATAAGGTTGGTTCGTAAGCACTAGTTTGGGGGTTCGTACAAAATAAGGAATAGGATTTAGCTTTTTTGCCTTTGCATACTTTTCTTATCAGGATTTCCTTTGAAGCTGTTTCAATAATGCAGTGATGACCGATAACTTTAAGCATCTCCTTTTGGTACTTTTTAATTCCACCGACAAAATCTCCTAGGGAATAGACGGGGTCAAGGCCATCATCCGTTACCATCAGCACAACTGAATCAGGATTATTTTCCTGAAAAAACTTAATCTCATTTTGAATAACGATATTTTGGTTCCAAAGAGATATCTTCCTTATATTTTTGGAATTATTTTGCTCCAGGGTTGTCTCCAAAAAATGTGGGCCTATCCCTTTTCCATCCATTAGCCACTCAACTGAGCAAGCGACTCCCTCTACTTGTAAGGCTTTAACTAATCGCTGCGCGCCATTAAGGGTTAACCCTTGGTTTTTAAGAGTACCAGGCCTTTCCCACCCTCTTAGAGTTGATGGGGGGATGCTGTGACGCGTTTCCATTGCTTCTCTTGTTAATCCGGCAAATTTTCTGGCACTTTGGGTTCGTTTTGCCTTTTCAAGAAGGTCTGGATTTACTGCTCTTATTTTTGTGGACTTAACAATTTGCAAGTTATTAGCCTTTCATTTGTTATTAAGTTTCTCTTATTAATTTTACTATTTTTAAGGAGAATAAAAAATAAGCATTGAAACTAATTTATCGAATACAACACTTTATGATTTAAATATTAATCACACAACAAATATTGTTGTAATATGTTTTAATTTAGAAGACAATTATATCCATTGAAGGATTAAATCGTTCGTATTAAATTCATTTGTAGGGATAGATCTTATGAAGCAGTTAAAATTTTACCCTAGCATTCATTTGAAAAAGGGATTGTCAACGATCTTCAAAGTGGATAGCATGCTTATGCAATCATGCTTACGGAGTGGATTCAACACCCCGCAAGCACTAACCAAAAAAATTAACCTACACAAGAGGTCAAAATTCATGGCTAGCAATATTCTAATCGATCTATACTCAGTTACAAACCTGATCCGTCCAATAAATAGCGCGTAAGCTCTCGATTTCTATTTATTTTTTGAAATCTGTGTTTACTAACCAACCAAGGATTAGGAGTTTTCTCATGGTCGAGACAAATGCTGCGCGTATAATTCGTGACGCAACTCAACAGAAATTTTATGTCATTTTCGCCGATGTTATATTTGAATTTGTATCAAATCACCGAGAGCTTAGTAGCCTAGAAAAGCTTATTTGGTTCAATCTTGCACGTAAAAGCAATTTAGATCCTAATTATTCATGTCGTTTAACCCATCAACAAATAGCTACTATTGTGAACGTAAGCTATGACACCGCTTATAGGGCAATGAGAAATCTTAAAGAACAAGGTTTTATTAAAGTTTATTTCGATGATTCTCAGAGAATAAATGTTTACACACCTATCTTACCGGCAGAAGGGTTATCCGCTATCGAGAATGCTTCCGACAGGGGGGGGAAGAGTGAAGGCCCTCAAAAAAATAGTACTATCTTAAGAAATAATATAGAGGTGATCTCTTCAGATATTCAAAGAACACCCAGTAAGGTTGTAGGCAATCCCCCTGCAAATACACAGGGATCCCCCTTCAAAAGTGCAGGATCCCCCCCTGCAAAAATGCAGACCCTTTTAATAAATAATAATATTAATAATAAACACAATAATCACAATCAACCTGAAGTGATAAGACCTACTGCGCCACAGGATGTGGAAAACGCTGATGCGTTGGTTTGTGATTTTAAAAAATTGCAAAGGCAATATCAGCATCTTCGACCTACAGAGCGAATGAGGCAAGTAAATGCGCAGTTCTCCAGTGATGAGATGCAAATAATTTTGACATCAATCATTGAAACCCAAAAAGCGCTCGAAATTGAAGAGACCAGACAAAAACGCGTCTCAGTAGAATTTCAAAATAAACTACAGCAAGCGAAGCCACTACCAAAAGAGCGAACTCCGCATGAACAAGCAAAATTAGTTGAGTTTGAATTTGAAGGTGAACACTATCTCATCGAAGAAGCAGTTAAGAATCAAATTATGTACCATATTCCCCAGCTCTATCATCAACAAAAAATCAAAGGCACTGCAGCCAACAAATCCTTAAAAACCTTGCTTAAGGAAATATTATACTATGTTGCCAAAGCTGGGAGCATGCTTTTAAAGCCGGTTATTCAGCTTAAGAGATATTATATTGCTCGCAAGATATGTCTAAAGGGTGATTGGGAGCGACCTAAGGGGATGGTTCTTAACGAAGCGATCAGTAAAGAAAACAGTTGGCATTCCATTAAGTTAAGAGAAATGAGAGAAGCAAAACTTCATTTGCAAACAGTAGGGTGCCATTAAATGATAGAAGAAACAATAATAGATCTTAGAGAAATGGTGCGGAATCTACGCAAGGTTGGCTTTACGGAGGAGGCTATTGCTTTAGCTGCTAACGTAAGCCAGCCAACGATTAGCCGCATTTTGTCGGGCAAAGTTAAAACTGCCAAATTTGAAGTTGCAATTAAAATAAAAACATTCCACATGCAATATTGTCAGTAACTCACCAAGCCCCTTTTACTTCTAACCCTTCATGAAATTATGCAGAATTGAATAAGGTATTTCTTGAGAATACCTTATTCCTGCATTCATAATGATCTCACAACAAGGAGATTGTTATGCCGCAAAACCCGCAAGAATATATTAAATCGCTGATTAAAAAAGGCTTTACGGAGCAATGGATAGCACAAAGAGCTAATCTTTCTCAATCTACAGTAAACCGTATTAAGGTTGGAGTTGTTCAATATCCGCGCTGGAATACAGCAAAAAATATTGAAAGAATTTATCTTCAATTTGCTCAATAAATTATATTTTAGTAAATATTTTCTTTGTAAGGGCGCTAATGAAATGGAGAATGAGATGACCAAATGTAATAAGAAGAGTCTTGTAGCGTTTATGCTAATAAGTTTCGCATCAGTGTATGCCAGTGAGGCGCTTGCAGTAAATGCTTCATCAGCCAGCGCCGTTCAAGATATTGTCACATTTCTCAGGGAAACTATAATTCAAAATTTAGCTTATGTAGCTGGTTTCTGTGCATTTATTATTGCAGCTATTGCTGCGGTTGGAAATAAAATTGGTCCGATTATTGTCGATAATGTTGGCAAAATTATGTATTTCGCATTTGGTGGTGTTGTACTTTCCTATTTGTTGAGTGCTGCTGGCGCAGTTATAGCATAATGATTGAAGAAGACTTCTATTTACCTAGGTATTTAGATGAGCCGGAAAGAATGATCATCTGGACTGCGCCTGAATTTGTTTTGATATCAATTTGCTCAATGATGGGGTTGATTATCAAACAAGCTGTTGGGTTATTAGTTGGATTGCTTTTTGCACTGTTAATATTGAAAGTAGTTAATAACTTCAAGCACAAGCATGGAAGAAAGTTTTTGGTATTTTGGTGTTATTGGCATTTCCCGCCCCACAATAAGTTCTCAAAGCTATTTCCAGCAAGCTATGTCAGAAAATGGTTTATATAGGGTTTAACGATGCTAAAGGCTAGCAGAGATTCAAAAATCAAAGAATTACTTGTTAAGAAGAATTTCATTAGCATTACCTTGGGTTGCTCTCTTGTCGTGAACGTTGTGTTAGCCATTGGTATTAATCACCTCGTTGGCTCTGAGAGAGTTGTCTTATTGTGGCCAAACAGTGGTGAAGAGATTTGGGTAAAACCCAACAAGGTATCCCCAGGTTATCTTAAAGAGATGAGCCAATATTTGTTACTTTCAACACTGAATGTAACCCCGCAGACAGCGCCAGGTCGGCGAGATCTACTTCTAAACTATGTCCATCCTAGTGGTTATGGTGAAATTAAGTCTCAGCTGATAGAAGAGGAAGAAATATTAAAGAAGAAAAACATCACCAAAATGTTTACCCCAATGGGTTTTGAAGTCGATGAAAAAGGTTTAAAAGTTAAGGTTATTGGAGATCTAACTACTTGGGTTGCAAAAGAAAAGATATCACAGCATAAAACAGCTTTCACACTCATCTATCAGATGAATTATGGAAAATTACAGTTAGTTGAGTTTAAGGAAGAGCGCGATGAAAAAACTATTTAGCATAGGTTTGTATTTCTTCTCAGCGACAGTATTTTCCATGCAAACTAAGCAAATCGTGGATGGCCAGACAGTTCAGGCTTTAATATCCCAAAAGGAGCTTACTAGGATTTTTGTTCAATCTGATCGCATCAAAGATATTAAAAGTGCTGCAAATGATTTCACATTGGAAAAAGATGAAGAGAACGGTCAAATATTCATTATGCCGCACGCTGGGAAAGAAGAGTCAATTACATTATTTGTGACAACAGAACTTGGTAAAACCATTACACTGTCGTTAAAGCCAACCTCCTTATCCGCTGAAACGCTCGAATTAGTTTATGCTCAGCATAAAAATGAAAAGAAGATTGAAATAAGTCAGGGCCATGAAGCAAGCATCATTCAATTAATGAAAGCAATGAGCAAAAGAGGGGCGATCCCAGGATATGCAGTTGAAAATATGGATGATAATCAAGAGTTGGTTAATGGCTTAGAAAAAAGTCAGCAAGTTATGTACCAAGGGAGATTCAAGGGTAAAGCTATCGCTATTAAAAATACAACAGATACCCTTATTGCACTTAATGTAGATGAGCTGAAAGAGCCCAACATAAAAGCAATTGGATTAGCAAAAATGGACTTGATGCCAGGTGAATCTACCGAAGTTTATTTGGTTTATGGTGCTTAATGACTGATGCTCAATTAGTTAGATTAAAACAAGTTGCTCTTTTTTTGGGAATTTTAATGGCCCTCACTTTGGTCATTCATGTCTTCTTATCTTGGACAGTTGGCAAGGATAAAAAGGATCCTGCCAAAAAATCAGTAATTCATTCAATTCCTTCTGTAACCAGAAATGTTGATGACAGCGGGGTATGGATGCAGCGCATGGAAAGTAAGCTGATAACCTCTGAAAAGAGAAACAATGAGCTTGAAAAGCAAATTCAGAGCCAAAGCTCTCAAATGGAAGAATTGGTAAAAAGCCAACAACAAATATTATTAGAACTTACTCAAAAAATAGAAGAGATGTCTTTACATGCGACGGCTTCGGTAAATATCCCCAGCAGCGGTTTACCTGAGCAGGGAGCAGCCCAATATGTCCAAAGTAACAATGCTTGGCCGCCACAAGAAAGTGCTTATGGTGAAAACCAAAGTGGAATGATGGCTAATCCTGCTATTTTTACAACGTCATTAAAACTTGTAGATAAGAATAAAAACCTTAAAAGCAATTATCTTCCTGCTGGGACATTTGCCCGAGCCGTCATTTTAGGAGGTGTTGATGCTTCTGCAAGTATTACTTCTCAAGGCGAACCCAGGCCGGTGCTTTTGCGACTGGTTGACATTGGGGTTTTGCCTAATTATTCCAGAGCCAACATTCAAGACTGCCATATTGTAGCAGCCGCACACGGTGATATCTCAAGTGAAAGAGCTTATATAAGAACAGAGCGAATGAGTTGTACTTTAAATAATGGAAGGGTCTTTGAGTCCACTTTAGAGGGCTATATTGCTGGCGAAGATGGCAAAGATGGTGTCAGAGGAAAAGTAGTTAGAAGAGAAGGCGATTTACTTTGGAATAGCTTTTTTGCTGGCGCAATTGCTGGGCTTGGTAACGGGATGTCTCAATCTTTAGGCACAACGTCAATTTCTCCATTAGGCGCTACAACCACTACCACTGGGGCAGACATACTCAAATCGGGTGCTTATAGCGGAGTAGGTGAAGGTGCTGATCGGCTGCAAAAATACTTTATCGAACGCGCAGAACAATACCAACCCGTGATTCAGGTGGCTGCAGGTAGAGAGGTGACTGTTGTATTTACCAAGGGGCTTTCCTTGGATGGGTTAAAACTGTAAGGAAGGAACATGAAAAAGCGATCTCTACTTGTCTTTTTATCAATACTCGCTCTCTCGGGATGTACAGCTTCTTTAAGAGGGCAATTTGATTGCCCTGGTACCCCTGGTGTTCAATGCAAAAGTATCAGTGAAGTGAATCGTATGGTTGATAAAGAGATCATCCCAGAACAAAAAAATCTTGATAAACAAATTCTGGGAACCAATGAGAAATCACTTCGACGATCTAAAGAAGAAGTTTTAACCGTATGGATCGCACCATTTGAGGATGAAGAGGGAGTTTTTCATGAGCCAGGGCGCCTAACAGCTGTGGTTAACCCTGCGAAATGGGAACTATCTAAAGC
>NZ_LKAJ02000003.1 GCF_001431295.2 Candidatus Berkiella aquae
ATGATACATTCCCCAATACTTTTGAAAGATATTGCAATTTCTTTCTCACATAAAATTTGCTTTGAAGACTTTAGCATTCATATAAACTATGGCAGCCGCATTGCTATTATTGGTCGAAATGGATGCGGGAAAACGACATTATTGAAATGTCTTCAAGGTACAATGAGGCCAACCAGCGGTTTAGTCCAGTTACCCCAAAATACCCGTATTGGTTATGTACCTCAAATTATTGAAAACGATACTTCATTAAGCGGAGGACAGCGTTTCAATAAGGCTGTTACAAGGGCGTTGAGCCTTGATCCCAACATTTTGTTGCTTGATGAGCCAACAAATCATTTAGACAGACACAACCGTAAAAGCCTCTTGCGTATGTTACAGTCTTATCCTGGCACCCTAATTGTCGTAACGCATGATACGGAACTACTTAGAACTTGTATTGATACCCTATGGCACATCGATAATGGTCAAATCCACGTATTCACGGGCGCATATGATGATTACATCCGAGAATTACGCAACCGCCGATCATCTATTGAGCAAAAAATATCCCTTCTTAAACGCCAAAAGAAGGACATCCATCATGCTTTAATGAAAGAGCAAACTCGCGCCGCTAAAAGCAAAGCCAAAGGCACGAAAAGCATTCATCAAAGAAAATGGCCTACGATTTTAAGCCCAACCAAAGTAAGTAGGGCGCAAGAAACCTCAGGTCGCAAAAAATCTGCCATAGAAGAGAAAAAACAAGATTTAAGCGAGCAACTATCGAATCTACACCTACCTGAAATCATTGTACCTAAATTTTCTTTAAGTAGCACAAGAATTGGTGAACGAAATATTCTATCAATTCGAAATGGATGCACAGGATATGTAGGATTTGAACCCCTGCTGCAAAAAATCAGTCTATCAATAGGCTCAAGAGATCGCATCAGTATTCAAGGTGATAATGCCAGCGGAAAATCAACATTGATTAAAGCAATTTTAGATGATAGTCGTGTGATTAAATCGGGTGATTGGCATACTCCAAAGCTCGAGGATGTTGGGTATTTGGATCAGCACTACAGTACCTTGTCTGCCCAAATGACAGTATTAGAAACGATTGTTACGCTTATGCCAACCTGGTCTCATATTGAAGTGCGTCGCCATTTAAACGATTTTCTATTTCATAAAAATGAAGAAGTCAATAACAGCGTTTCGCAACTTTCGGGAGGCGAAAAAGCGCGCCTAGCGCTTGCACAAATAGCTGCTCGCACACCTAAGCTACTTATCCTTGATGAAATTACAAATAACCTTGATTTAGAAACAAAAGAGCATGTAATGCAGGTGCTCAAGGCATACCCTGGCGCGATGATCGTTATCTCGCATGATGCTGATTTCTTAGATCAAATTAGTATTGAAACTTACTTGAAAATTAACAATGGCCTTTTATTAGGATAAACTGGGCTAATCTATAATAGTCGAAATTTTTAGATTACTTTTTGCATCAGACTTACAGGATGAGCATTTAGCACATCTTCACCGATCCCTTGCCATCCTAGTTTTCTGTACCAATTCGGTAATGTAGGGTCAAAAGCAAGCAAATAGAGCTTTGGGTATTTCATGCTGCGCGCTTTACTGATAGCCGCATCTATTAATCTTTCACCTATCCCTTTACTCCTAGCGTTAGGCTCCACATACAAAGATCCTAACCATGGTGTTAAATCAGGGCGTATGCCATCATTTACTCTAAGTGAACAGGTTCCTACTGCCTGGTTATTTTCTAATGCAACAAATGTGATTGGCAAGCTATCTTTATTCAAATGTTCACTCAGTTTTGATTTAGCTCTGTCTAGGGTTGAGCCAGGATTATAATGTCCCCACTCGTTAAATACCCACTCTGCCACTAATGGTAGATACTGTGGGTGGTCTTTAAGATAAGCAATATCGATATTCATATTTTTCTCAGTAGATAACACATGGTGTGATCTGGGCCGTAAGGTTGAAGCTCAAAAAGTGGTTTAAAGCCATTATGTTCATAGAATTGATACGTTTTTAAATAATGAGGATCATTATGCTTCGGGCTTAATGTTTCTACGGTCATTGTGTAAATTTTATGTTCGAAGCAGTAATTTTCTGCAAATTTCATCAATAATGCCCCGATGCCTTGGTGGTGATAAGATTTATCAACCGCCATCCAATAAATATTGGCATTATTTGGAAATGGAAATTCAAGTACAATTAAGCCAACGATTTTATTATCTAGCTTTGCACAAAATGAAGTGCGCTCCAAACATCCATTAGCGTAGCGCTCATTCGCTTCTGGGATCCCAAACCATTCTGGCAATCCTGCAGTTAGTTGCCGACATATTTTCTCGGCAACTACAGGATCTATCTTTTGAATGTCCACATTTATATTCAACAATCACCTAATCATTTATTATCTAGGACTCGAACGCTTTAACAACGCTATTTACATGGCCATCAATATCACCATCATCAGAACTCAATGAAAAGCGCGCAACTTGTTCATAAAAAGCATCCCGCTCAGTACGCAATGTGTTGAGAAACGCACTGTAATCATTAACCTTAGCTAATGGTCGGTTGTGCGAAATTCTTTCTAATTGAACCTTAGGACTTACTTGTAGGTAAACGGTAAACTCAGCCGATAATAAATCTCGATTGTTACTGTCACATACAATACTATCGTCAGTCGTCACGACAATATTATCTTGATTTGCAAGGTTAGATAAAATATCAGTCTGCGTTTTATGAAATGCTTTCTCTCCCTGTTCACCTAAAATCTCTTTTAAGGGACGCCCGATTGAGGGGGCCAAACTAAAATCTGCATCAACATATTTCCAACCCAACTTTTTTGCAATCGCTTGAGCGAACACACCTTTACCAGCACCACTATGCCCAACAATAAATATTCGTTTAGATTTACTCATTTTAAAATCTCCTCCAAGATAGTTAATTTAACAAACATTACAGAAGGTGGGGGCTAAATTCAAATATACGACAGATTTTAGCTACAATCAGACGAATGGAGTGACCAATGCTCCTAAAGGAAATGTAGCTATGCTGCCATTCTACTTCATACCCGGCATAAATATGTTAGTATACATTCTTATTTAATTGGAAATGCTTTTATAAAGTCATAGTTGAAAGAGTATATTTTCTCATTTTTGCCATTCCAAGAACCATTTTTTAGTGTAAATCCAATCACGTTTAGAGCCCTGCATAACCGTAGCAACGGCATTATAGATTTATAATTTGGAACGGGACGAACACTTGAATATCCATTCAAAAAGGCATTTTTGTCCTCAGAACTGATTTGCCACTCTCCATGCTCAATTGGGCAAAAATCCTCTTCCGCGAATCCTCCTCGAGCTGCAGACCAATCGATAATACCTTGAAGCTTGTTGTCCTTAACAATTAAATTACCATGTCGAAAATCCCGATGGGTAAAACAGGGGCCATCTACTGCTCTTAAAAGATGTTGATAAGCACTATAATATTGATAGCATTTATCACTTAGTTGTTTGGGTAGATGAACGTTGCATTCATGAAATACTTCTTCAAATTTAATGGCGAAATACTGCAAAGGATCTACTTCTAATTCATTTGACCTTGTAAGATCTCCATATCCGGTAGCATTGTGCTGATGAATGCACGCAAGTTGGCGACCTATTTCGTAAATCAGAGAATGAGTAAAATCTTCCTTTTGCAATAAATTACCTGAATAATGTTCCATCAAAATGGCACCATTGATCTCATTCTCTGGTGGTAATTCCTGAAATACTCTTGGTACAGGTAAATTAACTAGATTTTTCAAAAAATAGATCTCATTGAAATAATCAACTGGTTTCTGGCAGACTTTTAATATTCTTTTCTTGCCTGATGGTAGGATTACTTGATAAACAGTAGCAACAATACCCTCTTCATGATCAATGCGTGAAAATGTCGCATCTTGAAGCCCTAAACGTTGCTGATACAATTTAATTAAGCTATCCATTCAAAATTCATCTTAATTCAATTTCTGCGCAATCCAAACTAAATGTTCAGGTTGGTCGCTCTCTTTTAATATAATTTTAAAGTTATGGTGTTTAAGATATTTTTCATATTCAGATGGATCTAAACTATAAAAGTGTAATTCTTGATCCAACATTTCTGAACTTGCTGCTTCATAGGCAGCATCTCCTGATGTGAATTCTAAAATACCATTTGGTTTTAGCCATTCAGAAAAACGATGTATCATCATCTCATGTTCCTGTTTTGGTATATGAAACAGGCACCACCACTCAATTACTGCATCAAATTTTTCAGCCAATGTGACAGATCGAACATCACCTAAAACACCTTTCATTTTCGGACACTTTTCTTTAGCTATATCCAATAATTTTTGAGAACCATCAATACCCGTTACTTCAAACCCCTTTTCTATTAAATATGAAGCAATTGGGTATCCAGAACCACAACCGACATCAAGAACGCTTGATTGACTTGGGATCAGTTTTATCAATTTATCAAGGTATTTTTGTTCCTTATAAAAGGAATCGCGCATTTTCGCAAAACCTTCCGCGATTAAATCATATTTTTTACCTTGATTATCCATAATAATTTCCTAATCGTCTTCATCATATGGGCTAAAGGGATTAAATTTTGGCCCCATTCTCAGTCGTGGTGCTGAAATCCGGCTTTTGATTCTATCACCTTGCGCAAATTTACCTCTAGCATCTATACAAGATTGCAGACCTTCTGAAGGGCAATCATAGAGTAGATATAAAAAATAACGATAAATTTCTCTTGTTTCTTCGTAATCCGGCCAGTATGTATTTACAGAAAAATAAGCTTCCTTAAATTTACTACGCTTTTTTAACCATAGTTCGAGTAAACAAAGCTCAAGCTCAATTGGCCCTATGCAATAGCTTTCAATATCAACCAATGATCTCAAATGACCATTGTCCTCTAAAAATTGGCTAGGCCATAAATCAAGCATAATCAAACTTGATACCTTAGGTGGATCTATGCTCCGAGCCCTAGACAAGTAATAGGGGAGCATTTTTTGCACTAAAGGATCGCTTAAGGCTTTTTTCGTGCTTGCTAATACTTTGATTGTAGCTGCCAATTTCGTTGGAAATTCAGAAAGCGGATATCCCCGTTTATCAAGATTGCCAAAAAAAGAAAATGTTTGCCTATGAATATTTCCTAATAACGTTCCCAATTGTAGGGCCACATCGGGGCTTTTCATCATTTCTTCAGCAATTTCGCTTTCAGATATTATAGGATTACCATGCATCATTTCCAAAATGACATAGGGCTTTTTAAGTGGATTATTTAAATCACTTTCTGATCTGTATACTATAGGCGCGGGAATAAGTCCAAACTGATTAATGTGTTTGCTTAAATTATCCTGATTTTTAATTGAAATCTCATGCGTAGCACCAAATAACAAATGTAAGCCCTTCCAAAAAACACCGTGCATAAGTGAATCTTTGACAACTTTGACGATGTATTTGCCTTTTTCAGTCTTCACAGCAAATATTTCATTTGTACTATCATGCCCAGGAACGATTTTACGTGCCTCTAGCAATTTTGCATCAAAAATTAATTGCAGCCTTTCAATTAGTTTGTCATGCATAAAGAACTATCGCTTATTTTTTACCAATAACCAAACAGGACTGATAAAACCCAATACACCCCGCAGGGTTAGCGATCAAGTCATCAAGTTCTTGCGCTTGTATTTGCCATTCTTCATCACTTATCCCATGTGATAATGCATATTGTTTATATCCTTCTCTCGCAGGGCCAGCTAGAAGTTGCTTCTGCTGTTTGGTATAGAGTAATGGTTGATAAAGTCCGGCGAATTGAATATCAAATCCTACCTGTTTCATTTGGTGCAACAATTTCATACCAAAATTACCGTCCCTATCTTCCCCCTCCTTTTCAAGTGGAAAACGATGATCAGTTCGTTCGCCTCCCCAAGCCTTCACCTTTGGATAAGAAAAGGCAGCACTGACAATGCCTTCTTCAGCAATAAAAATACCGCCTTTAGGTAAAATCTGAAATACTTGCTCTATTACTTTGGTTGGATTATTTATGTGATGCAAAATAAAGCGACAGTAGGCTAAATCAAGGGATTCTGTTAATTTATTGATATCATAGGCAGAAAGAACTCTAAATTTTAACCAAGATAGAGATTTTGATTTCGTTAACTCTATAGTTGCCTTAATTTGGTTTTCATTATTATCAATCGCTATAACACTACCTTTATTACCTACCTGCTCAGCCAACCAAACGCTCATAGCGCCGCGCCCACAGCCAATATCCAAAACATGCATCCCTTGCCGTATACCTGCTGATAATATATGTTGCTTTGTATTCGCATTAAACATGACATCTAATATGTCGAGTCCTTCCTGCCCTTTTTCTCCAACCTCAAACTCATACTTATCTTCTCTCATGATGCTTTACCTTAATGTTTCTCTTCCAAGGTTATACTACATTGATGACCCCAGAAGGCTGGCGTTGAAAGATTATATTAATATTCCGTCATCTGTATCTAACAAAAAACCACCTACTTGTGATTGCCAAAGTTCAGAATATAACCCTTTCTTTGCTAATAATTCCTGATGAGTACCGTCTTCAACGATTTTGCCTTTATCAAATACTAAGATACGATCCATATGTAATAGCGTTGAAAGTCGATGAGCAATCACTATGGTTGTTTTGTTTTGCATTAACTCCCAAAGGCTTTCCTGGATATATTTTTCAGTAATCGAATCCAATTGACTAGTTGCTTCATCCAAAATGAGAATCGGCGCATTCTTCAAAAATGCTCTGGCAATCGCAATACGTTGGCGCTGCCCCCCCGATAGCTTCACGCCTCTTTCACCCACTAAAGCATCATAGCCTTTTGATAAACTTACAATAAACTCATGAGCATGAGCACGTTTAGCTGCCTCGATCACTTCTTCATTTGTTGAATCCAATCGTCCAAATTGAATATTCTCATGTAAACTTCGGTGAAATAATGATGGATCTTGCGGGATCATTCCTATATTTTCACGCAAACTATCTTGTGTGACCCTCTTAATATCTTGGCTATCAATCAGAATTCTTCCTTGGTTAACATCAAAAAGCCTTAGTATCAAATTAACAAATGTAGTTTTCCCGCCACCAGAATGACCAACTAATCCCACTTTTTGTCCAGATAAAATGGTGACCGTCTTATTTTCAAATAATGCCTCTGCATTTGGGTATTGAAACTGAACGTTGTCAAATACAATCTGCCCTTGTGTTACTTTAAGTGCTGTAGCATTAGGAAGATCATCAATTTCATGAGGTTCAACAATGATATTAAGTGCTTGGCGACAGTTTCCCACTTCTTTGGAAAACCTTAAGATCTGTTCGCCCATATTGAAAATATCACCGGAAATGCTAAATGCTATAGTTATTATTAGCGCAAAGTCACCTACCGTCACCAATTCATGTAATCTACCATAAATCAATCCTGTGAGCATGGCTGCAAGCAAAGTTGCAATCCAAATCCCTTGTATGGAATAAGCTTTTAATAAATACCACAAAAGTGCCCTGTCTTTCGCCATCAAATTATTGATGGATTGGAAAACCACATTTTCTTCATATTTGCGGTTTGCAAACAATTTGGTACTCATGATATTAACTATGCTATCAACTAATTTTCCACTCATCGCGTTGCCAGCTTCACTTAATGCATAAGAAAGCTTTTCGGACTTCTCAGCCATTAAATAAGATGTTCCTACATAAGCAAGTGCCCAAATAAATAACATCCAACCAAAAAATGGGTGTACTAGATATAACACGATTGATGAAATCACGACTGAAAGTGATCGTGGCATCAGATTATGGGTAAATATTTGGATTAAGGATTCCACCCCGCCTAATAAGTCAAATATCTTTTTTGACAAGCTTCCTGAGAAATGTTCACTGAAATAATGATAAGAGTGTTGAACCAAGTAATGATACATGGTTCCTGCAATATCTGATTTTATCTTCGGATAGAATTTCAATTGCGCATAGCGATGTAAGCTATAAACAACATTCAGCATCAAATTAACGCAAACATAGATAATAGCTGGCACTAATAATGTTGCCAAAATTAAATTAGCCTTGCCGCTTGTTGATGCCGCACCATTCACAATCATTTTTAATAAATAAGCATTAATTGGGGTAAGACATGCCTCAAAAAGAATGAAAATTATAAAAGTCATCAACGACCAAGGATGCCTTTTTAAAAACATTCTTATAAATGGCCCAAGCCTTTTAGGAATTGCTTTGCCTTCAGCTACTACTTGTGTTTTAGCCAGATCAATACTCATAATCATATCTCAATATTAAATTTTTTAATTAAAATCTATTTTCTACTCAAGAAACAATTTTAAGCCCTCATGGGATGGAACAAATCCCAACTGCTTATAAAATTCCAACGCTTCAGGACGCTTTTTATCCGTTGTTAATTGTACAAGATGACAACCGTCTTCTTTCGATTTCGCAATTGCCCAATTTAGCATGATTTTTCCAACCCCTTTACCACGATATTTGCTGTCGATCCGAACTCCTTCAATTAGCGCACGCTTTCCACCTTGATAAGTTAAATAAGTAATATAGGTAAGCTGTAAGCAGCCCACAATATTATCTCCAATTTCTGCAACAATTAATAAGTTATTCCTATCGGAATCAATAGCTTCAAAAGCTGAATAATATGCTTTCGGTAATGGATCTTCATATTGTTCTCGCTTTTTACCCAAATCATCATCAGCTAAAAGACGAACGATCTCACTTACATCTTCACGCGTAGCTAGTCGTATATTCATTGTCATTTTTGAAAGTCACTTTGTACCATATTTATGATATCATCCAGCTTAATGCCAGCTAAGCTCTTATCTAAATCAATATGATTGTGCTGAGTAACCCCAAGCATATCACTAAAAGCTTTATCACATGTACAATCAATGGGTAGTATGTAATACATTTCTTGAAGTTCGCTGTTTATCATATTATTCATATGTGCAGTACCTACAATTAGGACTGAGCCCTCTTTTACGGCCTTTACATCAATAATCCAACTTGCTTCACGAACCGGTATACCAAAGGCATCAAGCGGGATTTCATAGTAAGGATATCGAGATAAAATATTATTATAATGGAGCTTTCCTTCAAGATCTTTGACTTGAATACTAAGTTCCTTTTCAGCAAAGGATAATAAGCATAGCATTTCTTCAACTAGCGGATCTCCGCCCCATTTCTTATGATATATATTAATAGTCTCAGCTAATAAATGATTTATGCCCATTCTGTGTGCAGCAATTAAAGTAATTACATGTAAAAGAAATGACCCTTTTGATCCATGCACTTCTGAAAGAACAATGAGCAGTGGTTTTTTTTGTTTTGCTGCCTCTACTAAAGCAGCTTCAATTAAATGTGAGATCCTCTGGCTTATTTTTTCAATGGAATCAGCATCTAGTGACGGCTGAAATAACTGATAATAATCCTTCTTAACTGCATTATATAACCCTTCATCAATCTCTTTATGTTTATAATTACTCTCTATGAATGAAGGAATTTCATCATATGCTATTTTTGTAAATGTACCATCCTCATTTAACACAAAAAGCAAAGGGTTTTGGAATTTCAATGTAATTAACGAATGAATTCGTTGTTTAGTGGGACTACTATTTAAATATCTAAATGCAGTCACTAAATCAGGCTCAACAAATTTAAATGCATCAAATATTCCAACATGAATATGCATTTGCCGTTCATACAAGTCAAACTCCTCTTGAGTTTGATTGTGTAGCTTTTCATCAGTTTTGATGACTTGTATATCATATTTTCCAGTTATATTTAAACGTATCCTAATATTTTGAGATCTGCTCACAAATTCTTCTGAGCAAAGATCTGATATTACTATTGTTTTAGCAGCAATAAATAAGCTCTTTAGTTCATTTACATCATGTTCGTTCTTGGATTCAAACAATGGCATAAATTCTCTGGACAATTTGAGTCGTTTGATCAATACATCTTCGATTTGATTCCAACAATCTTGGACCAGCACCTTATTATTAGCATATGGCTCGTTCCTTGTCTTTAAAAAGGAAAGCGTCACATTTTCAACTAGAAATAACAAAATCATTAATTTTTTAATCTGTTTGTTACTTGATAACTGCTCTATTTCATTTTTTGTCAAATCACGCGCAATATTTGATTTATCAGCAACATTGTGCATGAAATCATCAATTAAATTATTTATCTCTTGGTCATATTTTGCTGCTATAGCAAGTGATTTTATTCTTGCAAGATCTTTTACTTGAAGCTGAAACATTTTTTTCTATCCTCTTTCTTGAGAATCATCAAATGATCTTTGACCAATATGCTGAGAAGGACAATCCAGGCTAGTTGCAGCTTTGTCAAAAGAAACCATCCTGGTTTTTTCTTGCCCATTAACAAAGCAATTAAAAATTTTGCCTTCTTTATCTAAATGTATGCTAACTTGCTTACCCAGGTGGTTCTCAAAATCATGGCTCATTGCAACAAGTTTAGTCTGATTCTTCTTCCCTACACTAAGCATCTTGCGATTATCACTTAAGTTTACCATCCCCTGTACGATCCCTTTGACTTGTTCAAAGGCTCGAGCAAAAGAGAATACTCTATCAGGAAATTGCTTGTTCAATTGTTTTATTTCTAGCCTTTCTCTAGCCAACTGTTGCTCTGAAATTTTTAGCTTATTTAAACTGGCCTCACGCATGTTTCTAGGCTCAATCCATCTTGCCTGAGCAAAATCCACTGCCATTGATTTCGATCGCTCACGACTCAGCGTTTTGTACAGCACTTCTTCATTTTTAAAATCCTTGTGATGTGCAAACAAAGCCAAACTTTCTCGATGTCGCGTGCACGCGACATAGGTTAAATGCCGATCAAAATGTTTCGATGCCAACACATAAGTCTTATCAACTGTTACACCCTGCGCTTTATGGATTGTTGCTGCATACCCATGATCCAGATTTTGATAGCTTCGAATATCGAAATTGACACATTTATTATCTTTGGATTCTAACTTAATGTTAAATTGGTGTTTGCCAATTGATTCAATTGTACCCAACGAACCATTCTTAACCCCAAGGGTCTTATCATTTTTGAGAAAATAGACTTTATCTCCTATCGCAAAATGTCGTTCACCCTTTGCTACTGTAAAGCTCTCCCCTCTCTCGATTTCGCCCGCAGCAATTCGCACCTCCCTAGCCTGCTCATTGAGCGATTTAACGCTCTCATTGGTATAAGCCAACATCAGTTGCGATTTGCCCTCAAGTCGATCTGCTGCCCAGGCTTCTAACATTAATCGTTCTGCAACCTTTTCATCTACCGCATGGCTATGGATTGCGCCCATAGCTTTATATCGCTCTAAGGCTTTTGTTGTGTTCCCTGTTGCAAATTCATAGGTTGCTTTACGCATTTCAGGGGAATGCTGCCGCATCACATCTGTTAAAGAAGCTTGCCCAAATCTTTCAGCCAGCGCTCTTGACGGCGCACCTGCTTCAATTGCCCCTAGTTGCTCCGTATCATGAACCAGAATAACCTTAGCACCAGTATCATTTGCATAACGCAATATCCTCTCAAGCTTTTGTGTACCTAACATGCCTGCTTCATCAATCACCAAGATATCTTGCTTTGTTAGCCCTTCCCTAACCTGTTCCCATTGCAGTAACCGTGAATCCACCGTCATGCTGGGGATCCCTGCCCCCTCTTGTAGGCCTTGAGCTGCTATCCCACTTAAACATATCCCCGAAACCTTACATCCTGATCCTTCAAAAGCTTCTTTTACAGCCCCCATTAAGTAACTCTTACCAGTTCCCGCCAAACCAGAAACGATTTTTAAATCACCCGCATTGATAACATGAGAAAAGGCCTGTCGTTGAGATTCACTTAAGGATTTGCCACTCAACGCTTGGTTTGCAGCCTTTAGATCAACTTGATGTGCTCTTTTAGCATCTAGCTCATAAGCTTGGTTAATCATTTCATGCTCAAGTGTAATCATTTTGATGGTGCTATAAACCGTTTTTCCATACTCATTTTCACCCAAAGTCACAATTTGCTTTGAGCTTTTAATAGCGGATAAAACATCTTGGTACTGATTTAAATCAGCACTATATTGATTTGCTAGTTTTGCAATATCGTAATCATTAAATACGGCTTGTTGCTGGGTGAGTTTTTCAATTGCCGAAGATGGATCTTTGATTAAACGCTCCCCATTAGCACGAATGATTTCGATATGATCAACATATTTGCCAAAATCATCCCCTTCCCCCCTGCTCATGGCATGGTGAGGCGCTTGGCCAAGATGGAGTCCTGGCTCTAAATCAATACCGCGTTCTTGCAAGCTACGGCAATCAATTCTGGTGGTATGTCCTGCTAAATGTAGATGAGCATTAGCTACGTCTTGCCAAAATCGGCGCTGCTCAAATACGTTTTCTCGTTTATTCCAATCTCGGTTTTTTAAACCAAAGCCTTTAGCGTTGACTTCTCGCATGGTAAGCAGAATATGGGCATGGGGGTTTTCAGGATTGTCTTCATGGATATTGATATCGGCAATCATCCCTTTGCTAACAAACTGCTTATCGCAATACTCACGGATTAAATCTACTCGTTCATCTTGAGATAACTCTTTGGGCAAAGCAATTAGTACCTCTCTTGCCAATTGTGAATCTTTTCTTTTTTCTGTGGCTTCTACCTCATTCCAAAGACGCTTACGATCCTTAACCCATTCCGGCGCATTTAGCGGCGCCATGATTTCTGAATACACTACCCCTTTCTTGTTTGAGTAGTCATATTCAACCCCCAACCGCTCATCTAATAAACGCTCACCCGCCCTATAGGCTGCTGCCCCTACGGCAGAGCGCCCTTGTGATCGCGAGATAGTTTTAACATCAAGATGAAAGATAGCCATATCATTCCTTAAACTTGTCAAAGCACTCTAAAACATGCATCAAGTGTTTTGCAAGCACACGTTGCTCGCAACGTATAGTGTGCGCCCTTCGCTTCTCTCAGGTGTTTTTGCCACTTAGCTTGATATTACTAATCTTCCTTTTCCTCACTTCTTAATCTAGCTTCTTTTCCCTCGCTGTGCTCGGCTTTTTATCAGACCAAGTACGTTATTCAGAAATTTAAATGAAAATTATGCTTATAAGCATAAGGATTTTCTTGTCTTCAAAGATCTCATCAATGAAAATTATTGATAATATTCATGAAAGGACTTAATCGCTATGTCGCAATCAACCCCCGAGCTAGAGGCATTAATGAAAAAGCGCGCTCAGCTTGATGCACGAATTCAAAATCTCAAAGCAAAAGAAGCATCTCAACAACGAAAAGATGATACCAGGCGAAAGATATTAGTTGGCTCTTATATTCTCGATAAATACCAAAAGTCAGGCGCGATGGAAAAAATTATACAGGAGCTGGACAAGTTTTTATCTAAACCCAATGATCGCGCTTTATTTGGCCTCACTCCACATGACGAAAAAGCGCTCTACCAAACACAACCAGAAACAATTTAAGGAATAGCATGAGCTATATACTCGAAACTGTTGAGTTTGAACCTGAAATGAGAAAATGGCTCGAATGGTTTTGCCATGAGAATGAACTTCCCTTCTCCCAAGCCTTAAATCTTATTTTAGACATAGGTCGTCAAGTTGCTGAAAACGAAAAAACACCTTTCGAACTTCCAAAGGCGCAAAAATTAGTTATTCAATGTGTCATGGAATCTTTATTGATTTTAAGAGAAGCCTATTTACGAGAACCACAACAACGGCAAGCTATTAGTGAAAATGCTAAAGTAGCTATTCGTAAAACCTTAGGCAATCCAGAATCCGAATGTCTTTCTTCATAAATTTTACCCGTGGTGGGCAAGTACAGTTTCACGGCATATATCGATTCTGGCAAGTCTTTGTTCGCTTTTTTAAAATTGGTTTTTTTGTTTTTATCTTATCAACGGCTGTCATTTGGTATTCTAAAACTAAGCCATATGAATTGTATCTGCTAGCACAATGGGGGTATGCCACTCTCTTAAATGGCCCATGGGTGCATCCATCAAAAGCAACTCAGTTTCGTTATCCCAATGGACGCATTTATCGATTAATGCCAAAGCAAATATTGTCTCTACCAATTATAAAACGGCAAAAAATCCAAGCGCAATCTCGACTTTTTTCTGCTCTTAAATTGGCAGGATCAATTTCAATGGCATTAAGCATCATAGCAGCCTACCTTTTTTCTCGTTATGGTGAACAAAAAAACCAACAACAACCTCTTAGAGGAGCAACTTTTGCCACGCCAAATGAATTCAAACGCATTGTAAAGCGAGCAAAAAAAGCCTCCCCATGGATTTTGGGTGATGTCCCTCTACCCCTTGAGGCAGAAACCCAGCACATCTTGCTTTGTGGTTCACCAGGTGGTGGTAAATCCGTTTGTACCCATGAGCTTCTTACGCAAGTCAGAAAGGCTGGGCAAAAGGCATTGGTATATGACATTAAAGGCGCTTTTATTCCCCATTATTACCGACCTGGCAAAGATATTATTTTAAATCCATTAGATGAACGAAGCCCTTCTTGGAACTTATGGCAGGAATGCTCTTCTTTGACTGATTACGATGCAATAGCCGCTGCAATCGTACCCGATAGCTCAATTGGTGACACCTTTTGGTTAAAAGCAGCAAGAACACTTTTGTCAATTTCCGCTTCTCAATTTCAGCATAAACCTGATCCCAGAATGAAAGATTTAATTCATCATTTGTTTTGCAGCGATCTCAAAGAGGTTGAATCTCTTCTTGAGGGGACGCTCGGCCATGCCATGGTTGGAAAAGATTTAGAGAAAGGCACGCGTTCAGTCATATTAACGTTGGTAACTTACTGTAAATCACTTCTCTACTTACGCGATGAGCCAAAAACACCAGCCTTTTGCATTCGCGATTGGGTTAAAAATGAGGCAGATGATGCCTGGCTCTTCATAAGCTCAAACCAGCGCATGGCAGACGCCTTAAAACCGATTATTTCTTTGTGGCTTGAACTGGCAGTCAACTCCTTACTTAGCCTTGAAGAAGATCGGAACCGTAGACTATGGTTTTTCTTTGATGAGCTGGCCAGCTTACAACGATTACCCAGTTTAGAGCCTATCCTTTCTCGTGGTCGCGGTTATGGCGCCTGCTTTGTAGGTGCCATTCAAGATATACATCAGTTAAAGGATTTATATGGCGATAAAGCAGCTGAAGTTTTGGTTTCGCTCTTTGGTACTTCCCTTTTCTTTTCAACCAATAACAACCATTCTGCAAAATGGGCTGCTGAACAACTTGGTAGATCTGAATTTTTAGAAGCTCGAGAAGGCTTCTCGCTGGGATCCCATATGCGCGACGGGGTCACCCTTAATCATCAACGTCGGCAGGAATTACTTGTTATGGATTCTGAAATTCGACACCTTAAAAAACGAGAAGCATTTATGGTTACTGCTGGAGGATGGCCCATCACAAAGCTAATATTTAATTTGAAAAAACGCCCATCATGGTACCCTGCTTTAATTGAGCGAGATCTTCGAGGTATTGCCCAAAAAATTTCACAGATAGATAATAACATGGAAGCAATAAGCAATGTTACCAATCAATCAAAAGCTGCTAATTTAGAAGAATCCGAGTCAATTGATTTGTTTTAGATACTGTTAGTTTAATCTTCAATTTTCAATCAAGGTTAATTTCTTTAAATTGCCAATGTGAAGGAGCCTTAAGATAGCTTGCCGCAAGATCTGCTATACATCCTGGAAAGACTGTTTCCTGTGTGCGACTTAAGTCCTCTAAAGACCACCAGCGAAGCTCCTTAAAAACCTCCTTTTCTTCTTGGGTTAAATTAGTGGTTATTATTTCATTTGTACTTACATGAACAGCATAATAAATCTCAATGAGCCTTGTTGGAAAGCCGTTTAAGTTTAAAACCAGCTCTCCATAGCCTAATTCTGACTTTTGAAAATTAGTAAACCCACCCTCTTCATACAACTCCCTTGCTAAAGCCGTCTCGATTGGCTCACCTTTTTCAATTCTACCGCCTAAGGTACACCAAAAAGAACGATGTTTATTTGTTTTATTTTCTAAATCAGGCCAAGTAGAAACATGCATCAACAAGATACTATTTTCAGAATTAAAAATTATAGCCCTTACTGTTCGACGTAAGTTGATTGCCATAATTATATGTGATCTTCCATCAATGATCTGCTCCGCCATTTGAGTGAAACCATATTTTTTATATAGATGAATGGCCTTTGCATTAGATGGCTGTGGATCAACCAGGATCCGATCAGTTTCTTCACAGTATTCTTTGATAAAGCACGACAAAACATGTATTGCATACCCTTTATTCAACAAATCTTCATTGCCTATGAAGAAATCAACGCCTAGTGTGTTTTTCATTAAAAAAGAACAATACTCGTTTTCTTCATCTACTAAGTAAGATTGAAAATAGCCAGCGGGTTGATCCCCAATATAGAAGATATACCTCTTAATCCCCTCAGCCGGTTTGTAGTGATTTTTTACTTGGTCCAATGTGCGATCACCATCATCCCAAAACTCTCGCACGTGCTTGTTCTGAAGCCATTGGTGTAAAACTGGAAAATCTTCCTCTTTAAGTGCAGCAATACGGATGTGAGGAATAACTGACATAAAAAGAACCTCTACAATTTAGATAGTATCTCGAAGTATTAACGAAAGATGATATTCATCAAAATATTTTCCGTTCCAGCACTTTGCCTTGGGTTCATTTCCCCATAATTTAAATCCCATACTTTCATATAAGCTTTTTGCTGAATTACTGTAAAATACATGCTCAGCGGTAGTCACTTTTTTTCACCATAAATTATTGGCTGATAAAACCCTGTTTCAGATGGATTCAATACTTTCAGCTTTATTAAACCAACATTTTTTGCAAAATTTAGTACTTCCTCAAGCGTGACGGCCCTATAGTTCCCCACAAAATGAAAAGATTTCCAACCTTCTTTGCTATCAATTGTAATATACAAATGCAAGGTATAATGACGTTCATCTTGCCAATCCCAAACTTGATGAACTATTCTTTTATATGGCCCATCTTGATAGAATTTTGGTTCAGTAAATGTTGGCTGTTCCCTCATCAACTTCTCATAATCTCTTAGACTTAAAAGAAGTACCCCACCTTTTCTCAAACGATGGCACATTGAAGTCAATGCACTTATAATATCTTCATCAGATTTTAAATGAGGCAAAGAATTATCCATCGCTATTACAGCACCATAATGATTCAATTGGGCAGACAAAAGATTACGCATATCATCTACTCGAAACTCAATTGACAAGTTGCGTTTTATGGCCTCTTCTTTAGCTCTTTTGATTTCATCTTCAGATATATCAGAACCTACAACTTGATAACCTATTGTTGCTAATGATAATGCTTGGGTTCCTATTCCACATGCACAATCAAGCACAGGGAACTCCTTTATAGCATTAGGCAATATCGCTGATAATATCTTTCCTTGTTGATTTATAGATGTATCCCAGTTTTCAAAAATTAGATGGTAAAATGACGATAAGGTTTTATAGAAGTCATTAGAATCATTCATTTAAATCTTCCATATTAGTTCTTGAAAATAGCCCCTAAGGCTATCCGTTGGTTACCTTAAATATCAGATTTGGTAAAAACCAAATCATAGACATAGGATTTGTCTTCCTTTTTACTAACCCACTCACCTGCTGGTGGTAAACTGATGTGCTCACTACGCTTGCAGGGCCATGGCATAGCCATAATTGTCTCATTAGTATCCACACACACCCAACCATATTCCGTAGAGTATTTGACCCACAAATCTATATCTTCTCGCTTCCAGGCTGGCATCTTATTAATAGAACCGCAAGGACGAAAAATATAAACCAAATTATTCAGACGTCTTCTAAACTCAATATTTGGGATTGAAATTTTGTTATTCAAAATGGCTGCTCTTAATAGTTAGCTCTTAGGTAACTCAATAATAACAGTAATGCTTCTCTACCTATAGGTATAATTTTAAACGTAAAAAATCAAAGCTCACACGACATTACCGTCACCACCTGACCATTATAGCGATCTTCACTCATTTTTTGCCAACCCAATCGCATATAGTAATTTGGAATAGTTTGATCAGGAGCAAATAAATATAATGAATGAAAGCCTTGTAATTTTGCTTGATACTTAGCAGCTTCCATTAACTGTACTGATATTTTTCTACGTTGATATTCAGGAAAAACAAACAAATCGCCAAGCCAAGGCATTAAAGTGGAAGGCAAACCATCATTAAATTGTAACGAACACATGCCAATAGGGTGATCACTGTCAAAAGCTACAAAGGCCATGGGGGTACTCTCATTCAACCATTCATGAAGCCATTTTTTAATATCCTCATGAGAAGCGTCTGGCTCCCATTTACCAATCGTTAGTAGCCATTGCTGTGCTAATGTAGAGATGGATTCAGGGTGGTTTTTAAGGATATCGATTGTTATAGGCATATACCTACTCTTTTTCATCAACAAGTTGGGAATCAACTTGTTGACTCATTAAAAGCTGGCAAGCCACCCCGGTATAATATTTTTTAAATTCAGCAAATGAAATCATTTTGGTAATTTCTTCATCATCTTTTGACCAGGGATCTAGATAGGAAAATATTTGTCCATCAAAAGATGTTAAAACTACCCAATGGGATTCATCTGGAAATTCATTTAGCACCCCATGTAACAGAACCATTATTGGGCCGTTATCTAAACTTTCTTGCCATTCATTATCAAAAAAGTGCATTCGAAATAACAAATTTTCCTTAACCACAAATCTAAATATATCTTCTGGATACAACCCTATTTCCGGATCATTTTTGCTATAGCCTTTTTCTATGGGTGGTAAATCGAGTCTTAATTCACCACAAAGATTATTCCAACTTGGAAGCGGTTTAAAGTTTATATACTTAAGTAACATTAAAAAAGATGCCACACCGCAACCTGATTCAGGATGAAGTTCCTGCCCTTGCTGGGACACAAATATTGTTTTCGGTTCGCATTTCATTTTATCAATTTTCCTACCCATCAGCGTTCACTATCGGTTCCAATAATAAACTTTGAAAATATCATTTACTTGAAATCCAATATCTTCATAGAGATGAAGCGCTTTTCTATTTTTAGTAGCAACCGTTAAATGACAGGTGGATACTCCTTTATTAACAAAATAACTCAAGCTGTTTAGTAATAGTTTTCGACCAAGTCCTTTGCCGCGATAACTAGGCAATACCCCAACGCTTCGGATTTCAGCTTTTTGATCCTGTACATCAATCATGTTATTCACAAAACCAACAATTTTTCTATTATCTTTATAAACCCATATTTGTGAATCTGATGTCCTTCTTGATTTTTCCCACTCTTCATAGTCAGGAATTGCCATTTCAGGATTATCTTTAAAACTTAATCCAATGACATCATAACATTCAACAAAGTCTTCTGGTTGTAATAAGGAAATTTCATTAATTTTAATGTGTTCTAGCGTCGACAAATCTACCATCATTTCAAAAATATCGTAATATGAATTAAAGCCCTCTTGTACTAATAAATCATTTAATTTAGTCAACGATTCATGAATAGTAACTTCTATACCCGAACGAGTTATAGGTAGTTTTTGTTTGGCGCTCTCAATCAAATACTGATAAATCATATAAACATCATATCTTTGATCAAGTGCCAGTACTTCTAAACAAGCATTATTCCCCTTGTTCTTAATTTTGTCTATCAGCACTGCTATGGCAATTCGATCATTTTTGTTATGTAGATCAAATATTAAATCAGTAGATGATGTTAAAAGTTGTATAAATTCTTTGATATGTTCGCTTAACCAGTGTGGCTTCCAAGGGTATCTTCCCACAAACTGGAGTACTTCACTTTCTTTCACTCTGCTAAATGGGTGATATTTAAACTCAAGCATTTATGAAATCCCGTACTTTTCCGCCATGTCATTTTAATAATATATTTAATCTGCCTTTTTTTCTTTAAATAATTCGGTATAGATTAGGCCGATCTTCTAATGGGGCAAGACTAAATCCATGGCTTATAAGTTGACTAGCTTTCATGGGCGTCAACTACTAAAATACCAAATAGGGTCAATTAGCTATTCGTATGTGGTAAATCAACTGGATTTTTAACGTTATAAATTAATACGTTGTGTTATCCTTCACTTTGGAACACCTTTCCAAAGTGAAGGATAACACACCATTCATATTTTATTCTTCTAAAGTTCTTCAGTACTACTTTTTAAAACAAAATGCTTTAATACCGGGTTGATTACTTGATATTTATTGCCTTGCTTTTCTATTATGTCTTTTTCTTCTAAACCTTCAATTGCGGTGATGATAGAACTGCTGCTCATTTCCAAACGCAAGATTGTTTTTTTATTCGTAAGCTGTGCTGCCCCTTTGGCAATTTGTGTTAGTACTGCTTTTTGCCCTGCTGAAAGCTGTAATATATCTTTTATGGCATCGCTTTTCTCTTCTTCAATTATCTCTATCCATGCTTGAGATACCGCCAACAAAGAAGGTGGTGACTTTTTGTTTAAAGACCAAACGCGATCACATAATTTATTAACATAAAAGGGATGCCGCTCTGTTATGGATAATATTTCATTCAAAATTTCATCTTCAAGTCTGTTTTTCCATGCGGATATGGCAGCTTTTTGTAAATGATCATGATAGTGCTTCTGATCGATTCTTTTAAGCTGCATTTTCCAGCATAATTTATACAGTGGCCTGTTTTCATCTTCAAACATTGTTGTAAGTAGTTTTCGATTGCTTCCAGAAAATAAAATCGTTAGATGTTTGGTTTTTTGCGCAACATGCCTAATCGCAGCTTCTATTCCCGATCCTTTTGCAATGCTTCCTACACTTTGAAATTCATCCATTAACATAACTGCCTGCATGCCCTTTTCTTCAAGGAGCTTCTCCAATAATAATAATGCTTCTTTTACATTGGTTGCTGGATCCACAGCATTATCAACTGCTAATTCCAATTTGAACGCCGATGGCCCAATATCAAGCTTGGGTTTAAGGTTTTTTAGATACCTTTTAATTGAATTAATTATTTTATCTACGGAACCGAATGATTTTCCTATTAGATCCACTACCCCATCTAAAATGTATTTCTCTACGGCCTTTTCATTGCTTGCCATATAGAAATCAATTTCAACATATGGCAAACCACTTAGCTTTATGGCATGTAATGCTAAACTTGATTTACCATATCTTCTAGTCGCTACTAATAGCGTGTGCTTGCCGTTTTTTAAATTATCGACAAGTAATTCTGTTTCATTTTCGCGGTTGCAAAAAGCGTCACCTTTGGCCAAACCTAATGGGAAATAATCTCTCAATCTCATAATATTCACCTCTACGAGAATTCTAACTCGTAATCTTACGTGTCGCAAGTTTACGAGTCGCAAAATTACGAGTTAAAGGAGAATATTATAAGCATCTGAAATATAATGGGTTTTTGTAGGCAGGAATAGTTGCAGATACAACATTACATAAGGATATCGGTCTTTACCCAATAGTGGTGACAGTGTCACGACTATTCACTCGCAATCAATTCCAAATCTGCCGAATCGCTGCCGAATCGCTGCCGAATCGCTGCCGAATCGCTGCCGAATCGCTGCCGAATCGCTGCCGAATCGCTGCCGAATCGCTGCCGAATCGCTGCCGAATCGCTGCCGAATCATCGTAATAAAGAACTGATAATCAAGGGCGCCTAAATTTTCGAACGTTATGCAGACAATTATACTACCCCGCAGCTTTGCGAACATGATGTGTTTTATGTTTCGGAACGGCTACTCTTCTATGAACTACAGAAGATCTTCCCTTTACGCTTGGCAACTCTTCCAGTTCTTGCGAGAGAGTAATTCTTTCATCTCCTTTTTCAAGCACTAAATCATAGCCAAACACATCCATTAAATTAATAAAATTTGAAAGCTTTAAATCACTTTGTTTACCGGTTCGAATTTTATTAATAATTGATGCTGAAATCCCACACTCCTTTGCAAGAGAGCGAATGGATTGTTCATTACTTGTCATCAACGCAATAATCAACTCAGAAAGAACAAAATTTTTGTATCGTTTTTTATATTCCTTCTTGAATTCAGGATCTTGCATTGCCTTTTCATAAGTAGATAATTTTTTATTCATCGTAATACTCTCCTTTTGCCACCCTATCTAAATAATCTTTGCGACGTTTTTTCGCTTTATCTTTTTCTCTTGGGGGCATTTTTTGAGTTTTCTTTCTATACGCATTTGTCACAATTATTTTTTTACCATGGCAGAAAAAACATATAAATCTTTCCTGACCAGGTTTGAAAGCATAAATTTGATCGCCTTCTGAGTTAAATTTTGTTGTGTTTAAAATCTTCCCTTCCTTTGCCATAATTTCAAATAAAACCAAAGCATCCATTTGCTCAGAGGCACTAAGCGACTCATAATGCTCAAAAACATCACTTTTATAGTTTTTGTTGTAGTACCATTCAATGGTGAATTTACTACCTTCAATAACTATATAATCAAAATTCTTCCTACTCATAAGTGTACGACTTAAGTCTCACAGTTTCAAGATGTGTATAATGCCATTTACCTGGAATATGTACCAGATAGTCTGGTTAAGTTTATGTTTTTACTAAAAATTAGTTCAATTCATTAAATTACGTGATGATTCACGCTTTTATGGTCGAAAAAATAGCCGCTGCCCAGCTTGTATAACCTCTTCCCTGACCTCAAACCGATAGTACCCTCCCCTAGCCCTTTTTGATATGGACTTTATTAGGCCTTTCGCTTCAAGTCTTCGAACAGCATTTTTTATAGTGCCTAAGCTAGTGTTAATTTTTTCTACTAACGATTGAGCATACATGGGAGAAGTAATCAGTGAATGATTATCAATTAAATTTCGAATAATTAATATTAGTAGCTCTTTTTGACGCCCTGATAATTGAATCAAATGATCTTCAACTGTTAAATCAATAGATTCTGGTTTAACAAAATTTGCGATCGGCTCTTTATGATCTGTTTGTTTTTCAAATTTAACTAAAGATGGCGGAATGCTATTACCAACGACTTTGCTTGGTATAACAGATTCAACTTTGGTTAGAACCTTCTCAACCACCTCTTCTACAACATCATTCTCAGGCTCTATTTGTTGATTTGTGGTTTCTTTAGATAAAGTTTCACTCAAATTCCAAGGACGATATTCTTTCCTTGTAAATTTTTTCTTTTTATCCTTCTGATTAATTAAATCCGATATCTTTGGCATTTAGCCTTTCCTTATTGAATGCCTTGCTAAACTGCCTCTTCCATAGCGCGCTTTTTACTCGAGGATTTACCAGAAGTAGTTTTGCTACTAGATCTAGGGCTTTTTATCTCAAGTAATTCCATGGTTAACGCTTCGAAATCATCTCTTAAAGTAGACTTTTTCAAACTGCTAAACAAACTCTTGCTTGCATCCGTCGCATTTGGGATTTCTTGTCCATATCTAACGGCTGTTTGAAGCGCCCTTCCCTCCATGTCAGGATCAGCAATGATTGTCGCAATTGCCTTATCAGATAAAATCGTATTCCCACTAAATTTATTTAGAAAGACTTTGTATGGAATATCTTTATCATATTGATCATCAATATTTTTGACTTCTGATTTCAGAATCTTTAATCCTTTAGCACTAAACTTGTCAGGATTTAAAGGTGCAAGAATTGTATCGCAAAACAAAGTTGCCGCAGTTACAGAAGCACCCATTGTTGGCGGACAATCAATGAAAATAAAATCATAATCTTTGATGACAGATTTGAAAATATTATGAAATACTTTTTCTAAATTCATTTTTTTCAGCATCAAAATATTATCGAGCACCACATTTTCAATTCTTGATGCAACTAAATCTAAACCGGGGCTGATATTAACAATTCCATTAGAAACTTTAATTCCTTGCTCAATAAAATCTACTAAAACTGGTAGTTCATCAGCATCAACATCATGGGCGTCTGTTAAATTTCCTTGTGGATCGATGTCAATTAATAATACTTTTGCACCAAAAGCATTTGCGCAACAAGCAATGTTATCAATAGCTGTCGTCTTCCCTGTTCCACCTTTAACAATTTGGCCAGCGACAATTTTACTTTTGAATTTAAGTTCAAATAATGGTCGCGCAATTTCGTGAGTAATAAATGCTTTATTACCAATCTTTGAGCAAACAAGGTTTTTAGCTTTCAGTTTTCTATGAACTGCTTGTACTGAAATGCCAAGAAATTCTGCCGCTTTATTAATAGACATTTTAGGTTGAACATCTAACCCGCCCTGGTTTTGTTCATTTGATGACATAACTTACCTCGTTTGTTTAAGATTTATATTAAACTTAATACAAATCTTAAACATGCGCAACTACAAACAATGACTTTGAAGTTCAGAAATCTCAAATTTTTGGTAGCAAGATCTAACCTTATTTAGAAGGTTAAGTGCTATTCTTTTGCTCTCCTTATCGCTATTCATAGTGTATCTTTATCGCTACCCTTTTGCTATCTATACGCTCTCCTTATTGCTCTCCTTTTGCTACTCTTTTCGATATCCTTGCGCTATTCTTATCGCTACTCTTTTGCTACCCTTTACGCTATCCTTTGTTTTGTTATGCTATCCTTATCGCTATTCTTTTGCTACTCATATGCTCTCCTTTTTGGACCTCCGAATTAATGGCCATATTTTAATATTGCATATTTGCCAAGATGAGCCCCCAATAATCCTTTGTTTTCTAGCTTTTTAGCGTTGCTATCCTTATCGCTATCCTTAGCGAAGCTCAGCCCAATGAATATTTGCTTTTCGTAACGCTATCCTTTTGCTACCCATTTGCTATCCTTTGTACTTTTTTAACCCACTGAGCGCTATCCTTTTCGCTCTCCTTTACGCTATTTTTTTGATATTCTTTTCGCTACCCTATTGCTTACCTATTAGCTATCCTTTTGCTACTCTTTTGCTATCCTTATCGCTACCTTTAAGCTCTCCTTACTGCTATCTATTTGCTATCCTATTCGCTATTTATTTGCTATCTTTATCGCTACTTTTTTCATTTAAAATCAATGTGTTATGAACAAAAAGGGTATTGACATCCGATTTCATATGGCTATAGTTAATGAAGAAAAAGGGAAGTTGATGAATTGGTTCAAAAAGTGCATTTTTCTTAAAGCAGGCATAGGTGATGAAAATGTAAACCAGGGAATAATTAAAAGTAGGGTACTTTAAAGAAATAAAGCCCAGATTGCAGCTGAGCTTTATTGTGGACAAAAAAGACACGTACATGCCTTTAATGTATTATTTTAGGTTAGTGGCTTTTTTGTGTCAAAAATTAAGAGACACAAAGATGCATACTTATATCGACCAAAGGAAGGTGCCACAAATATTGGCGCTTGCTGCCAACAGGGTAGGGGAGTGGTACTCTCATTCCTGGAAATGGCTTTCACGGCTTCGTGTGGCTGTATTGATGCGTGTAAATCTTGAAAAGCGCCTATCAACTAGAACGATGCGGATCGATCAAAGGGAAGCTATCCTAGCCTTACTAAAAGTTGTACTAAGTCATCTTGATTTAAAAACGATGCAAATCGGGATCTACAACCCAGAAACGGATGTTTTCACCCATCTCAGTTTAGATTATCTTGCCCATAAGGCTGGGCTTTCATTAAGAAGAACCCAAAGGGCCATGGCATGGTTATACGATGCAGGATATATCATCGGTTACCGCCAATCACATTATGATGTTGAAAGCGATGAATTCCTGTATAAGCCATCGATTAGAAAAGTAGCATTTACTTTATTACAAGATCTAGGCATTACAGAGCTTGCTTATCAACGAGCTCGCAGCAAATCTCGCAAACATTTGGAAAAATTCTTATCAAAATTTTATAAAGATAAAAAGGAAGAGAGCAGGGCAGGGGGCTCGTTTGAAGCCACCAGAAACATCGTATCCAATATTGCCAATATGCTCACCCCAAAGGCATCTCAACCTGAAGCCTCAACCAAGATCTATACAGAAAAAATAAAAAGATTAATGGATTTAATGCCTAATTTATCGTTCGAAGAAGCTAAGAGAATGCTTCCAAACCCTAGCACCTACAATTAACGAATTTACCTCAAATCATATCCATTCTAAGCTTAAACAATAAACTTTCACGTTTAATTCTGCATCTTGAATAGAAAACCACTTTCAATTGTGGATAAGTCCTTTAGGAAAGGTGTCCATTAACAATTTATCCCTATTTACTGTCGTGCTTTAATGGTGTGTATTATCTTATTTCTATTCATATAATTAATATCTTTTAAATATGAATACATATTATATAAGAAGGATTACAGCCAAAAGACTTTGGTTAATTGCTTTGCAGTCAAGATAAATTTGGTTCTGGCTCTTGTGACCAATCAATAATTTTTCCACGCGTATAATCCCATCGGTAAAGCCAAGAGACGCCAAATGCATCATAATAATAATCAGGTTCAGAATAAGCTTTATCATTTAGAACAGCATCTAAACTAACAAACTTATATCCAAACTCACTAGCTAATTTTAATAAATCATCCATGGCTAGTGAATTGATCAAATTAGCATGTAAAAGCCATACATGCTTAATGTTACGACCGAACATTTTATGAGATGCGTGCTCGTAGAAGCGAAACTTTCTTTTGGTATGCTCAAGATAATTTTGAATGATTTGCTTTTTAGCGTTCGGGTTTTTATGCAATTCGCGATTAAATTTCCAATCGTCGGTATCTATTGTAGCTGGAGCAATAACATATCCTTGAATTTTAAGAAACTTATCAAATAAATCTCGTTTTTCCTTTGAGCCGCCAGTATCAAGATAGGGATGTCTAAAATATCGATAGCTTAAACCTGCATTATGCATCAGTTCTTTAGATATCATTGCCCCCTTAATAACATCGTTTTGAAAATCATCAAGATCTGTAGTGCTTAGGGCGTTGTGAGAATAGGTGTGATTACCAAGGCATTGTCTTTTATCAATCCAAGATTTGAGAATTGCAATTTTTTCTGATGTTTCTCCTTTATTCGTTAGCTTTGATTCATTAACAAAACCTATTGCAGGAGCGTTAAAACTTTGTAAGGAATTTAAAATCCTATCATTAATTTCCTTTTGCTCTTGCGCTGATACATCTTCTTGGGCAGGTAGATCATCAAACGTTAAGGCTATCTCTTTTGCATAAGCCATCCCACATGTAAAAGCAATGAGTAGGGCAGAGGTTATAATTTTCATTCTGAGCATAAGGCAATCTCAATATACTTTATAAGGATAGCGTTTAGGATACCATAAGGATAGCATTAAGGGTAGCGCAACAGTTGGTCATCTGCATAATTGGCATATTTGATTAAATCTCTTGTTGAATTTAAGATAACTGTTTTAATAACAGTATCGAAGCAGTACAAAGCATGAACTCTAGCAGTTTTGAGGAAAATGCGATCCTACCCAAACCTTTGCCTTCAGGTTTAATTCCTACATTAAATAAAATGGGTTATATGACCCAATTCTTAGATGAATACTCATTAAAGTTCATTGATCATCCAAATTCAGCAGATAAGCCTTTGTTAGAGATTGGGGCAGCTTTTGGTGTGGCAACTCTCGAAGCTCTAAAAAGGGGAGCAACGGTAATTGCAAACGATCTTGATCAAGAACATCTAAAGATTCTTAAAAATCTGTGCCCTGAGCAGTACAAATGTAATCTTATGCTGGCACCAGGGAAGTTTCCTGATGAAATTGATATTGAGAACGATTCAGTTTCAGCGATATTGATTTGTAGAGTGATCCACTTTTTTTCGCCAGAAGAAATAAAGGCAGCTTTTAAAAAACTTTTCGACCTATTAAAAAAGGGTGGCAGATTATTTTTAGTGGCTGACACACCTTTTCAAAAGAATTGGGCTAAATTTCAACCAATCTATCTACAGAGAAAGAAAGAGGGTGCTGAATTTCCAGGTCTTGTTACAAATTCAGGTGAATATATAACCGATCTTGGTTTTAATTTGCCCAATATGCTTAATTTTATGGATCTAGATGTTTTACGAAGAGAGCTTCAAGAAGCTGGATTTGTTATTGAAAAATTAGAATTTATTAATAGAATAAACTATCCGGACACAGTGAGACTGGATGGAAGGGAAAGCGTAGGAACAATCGCCATTAAACCGTAGTTGAGGTTTAGAAGTATGGTAGAAAAACAAAGGGAAAGGTTACTCGGGCCTATTCTTGGCTGCAGTTTAGGCACTTATCTAGAATTTTTAGATTTCGCGCTTTATGCATCTTTAGCACCAATCTTTGCTTTAAAATTCTTTCCAAAAGAATCTCATGACATTTCAATTGTTTATTCTTGGGCAATATTTGCAATAAGCTTCATAGCAAGGCCGATTTCAGGCTTTATATTGGGTCCGTTAGGGGACAAAATCGGCATAAAAAAGGTAATGATATTCTCATTGGCATTAATGGGGATATCAACCGCCGCAATAGGACTTATCCCAACGTATGAACATATAGGCGTTTATGCACCTCTAATGCTCATTTTCTTAAGAATTCTGCAAGGTTTTGCAGTTAGCATTGAGTATAACAGTCTTGGGGTTTATCTATTAAATCGGAAAGATGTCAAAAACAGTTTTGGGTACTATTCAAGCTTTACCTCCGTTGGGGTAATAGCGGGTTTGATTTCTGGTGGCCTCATTGTCGCGTTATGTTTGCCTAGATCAGCTATAGAAAATGTTTCAGATTGGCAATGGCGCGTCCCATTTATAATATGTGGAATTTTCGTTAGTTTTGTAGGCATCTACTTGCGAAGAGGGATGTATAGCGATAATCGACCTAAAGAAAATGATCGCAGCAGGGTAATAGGTGGTCTTTTTAAATTCCAAGTGAAACATCTGCTGATGGGTGTCTTTGTGACGGGATTCATCAGTATTGCCGCCTATGTAGCGCTTGGCTATATGTCAAATTATTTACAGATACAACGTCAATATCCTATTAATGAGTCAATCAAAATGTGTTGCGCTTGTGGTTTGGCGATGCTAGTTGCTGTTCCATTTGGTGGGTGGGTTTCCGATAAGATTGGCCGGATAAACTTTATGGTTTTTTCATCTTCGCTAATGATTTTGGTATCGATCTTCTCTATTGCGCTCATTGCATATGCTCCAACTCCATTAATCGTTTTGGGCTTATTGATTTTATCAGCGCATACCGGGTTTGCAGCAGGTGGGTTGCCAGCGTTTATTACAGAAATATTCTACCAAAACCATCGATATACCGGTTCAACGATTGCTTACAACTCAGGTGTTGCATGGATTGGAGGAACGGCTCCGATGGTGCTTTCTTACCTATTTCTTAAGACTAATAATCCTTTAATTCCAGGTTTATATCTATCATTTTTCTCGCTTATAGCTTTATTTGCAGCTATATCTTTAAGATCTCAGCCCAATATAAATGGGTATGCCCAAACTATTCAAGAGCCTTCATTTCTTTAAAGGAGTAGTAAAACATGACGTTACAAGAGGCAAGTTTAATATATAAAAAAGTAGTCGATGAAGACTTTGATAGAGAGATGATTGCACTTAAAGAAAGGTATTTAAGTAAAATATATTGTAATTATATGTTTTTTTGCATTGAAGATAGTCAGACCGGTAAACGCAGAGCATATAGCTCAAATCCTGATTGGCAGCGCTCATTTATAGATTATAACTTAATTAATAAGTGTGCTTTATATGCAGCCACGGTAAATTTTCCAAAAGAATCTGGGATTGATAAGTTCATGTTTTTATGGAAACAAATTCCTAACCAAGGTAAAGCTCAAAAAGAGGTAGCCGGAATACGAGCAGAACATGGTATTGGAAATGGGCTAAGTATCACAAAAGTGATGGGTGGCAAACAATTCATGCTGGGATTGGGAACAGATCCAAAAGATCACGAATTAGAGCACAAGTATCAAATTGCTTTGCCTACCATCATGACAATGTTTAAAGAGGCATGTTACTTGTCGTAGCGCATATTTAATTAGATGGCGTAGAAAGGATCAAGATGAGTGATTCTTTCGATGCCATACAATTGGTGCGACCCATTTAAGCGCAATATCAATTTTTGTGGAATTCAAAGCTCTTGTCTGTGGATTAGTGCAGTGTAATGAAAATGTTTTAGGCTTTTTACCTGGAATGACTTTCCTAACAAGGAGATCCTTGCTTGCTGTCTCGACAATACAGTATTGATCGACAGCTTTAGTCATCTCTTTGCCAAATTTTTTGATACCACCTACAAAGTCACCTAATCCAAATACTGGAGCAAGTCCATCGTCGGTAATCATAACGACAATTGAATCAGGGTTAATCTCTTCAAAAAATTTGATTTCACTTTGAATGGCTAGTTGTTGGCTCCAAGGTGAAGCACCTTTTCTATTTTTAGGAGAATCTTTAGGTAGGTCTAGATAATGTGGGCCTTCTCCAGTGCCTTCCATAAGCCATTCAACAGAGCATCCAATTCCCTCATTTAATAAGGCTTTAACCAGCCTATGTGCGCCCTTTAGCGTTAATCCTTGGTTTTTAAGCGTACCAGGTCGCTCCCATCCTCGTAGTGTTGAAAGGGGGATATCGTGCCTTGTATCCATTTGCTGTAATGAAACACCTGCAAATTTCCGAGCGCTTCGAACACGTTTAGCTCTCTCGAGCATATCAAGGGTAACAACTTTTTCCATGTGCCTATGCATAACTTTTTAGATGATCAGCGTGCAATTGTACTACTAAACACACCAAGACAAAATAAGTTAGAAAGAATAATACATCTGTTTTTGACAATTTGCATAAATACAACATAATGTGTTGTATTCTGGGTTTGATTAAATGTAAATTAATCGCTCAGTGAAAAGGCCCGCAAGTTATTGCAGATAGGGAATAAATAATGAAGCAGTTTAAATTTTGCCCTAGATTTGAGCCAAAGAGGGGATTGTCACGATCTTCTAAAGTCGGTAATCTTATAGCGTGCTTACAAGGTAGTTCACACCTTGCAAGCACTTACCAAAATTTAACCTACGACAGAGGTCAAAAAATGGCTACGACAATTCTAATCGATCTATTTTCAGTTATAAACCTCCCATATCTTTTGCAGACATAAATTTTCAATTATTTTCATTTGATAATTGGTTTGTTTTCTAGCAAAAGAGGGATCTATGATTGAGAACGCTGCTGCGTGCATCATTCTGCAAGCACGCCAATCTAAACATTACGTCACGTTTACGGACAAAGAATTTGAATTTGTATCAAGCCATCCTGCGTTAAGCGCTAATGAAAAATTGATTTGGTTTAATTTGGTTCGCAAGAGCTTAAGAGATCCTAATTTGTCGTGCGCAATAACACATCAGCAAATAGCGATGATGATAGGGATTAAGCAAGATACTGCCTACAGGGCAGTGAAGAGGCTTAAACAGTTTGGCTTTCTACAGGCACAGTTTGATGCTGAGTTACAAATTACAACCTATGCCATCACGTTACCGGATGAAGGGCTTGAGGCGATAACGAATGCGCCTAATCGTGGGTTCGGAAAAAAATCCGATACCCCTCCGGATAAAAATCCGGCACCCCCCGGAAAAAAATCCGGTACCCCCCCGGATAAAAATCCGATCCTATTAATAAATAATAATATAAATAATAAACATAATATTCATAATCAACCGCAGGCTCAGCAAGCAATTGTGAATGATGCTGACGCATTGGTTTGTGAATTTGAAAGCTTACAAAAAGAATTTCAGAATTTCTCTCTTGCTGAGAGAGTTCGACGAATCAATGGACATTTCACTGCTGAGCAAATGCATATCATTCACGCTCGAATTAATGCGAAGCAGAAGTGCATTGAAATTGAAGAAAATCAACGAAATGAGAAGCCAGCAATATCTGCGCAGCCATTAGAGAAATCAAAGCTTATTGACTTTGAATTCGAAGGTTTGCAGTTTTTGATTGAGGAAAAAGTCAAGGACAAAATTATCCACGTGATCCCACTTCTGCATCAACGCAAAAAAATTAAAGGGGATGCAGCCAACAAAACCTTAAGCTCGATAATGAAGGAGGTGTTGTTTTATGTTACTAAGGCTGGAAGCTTGACAGACAAGCCTGTGATTCAACTGAAGCGATACCATATTGCTTGTAAGATTTTGCAAAAAGGTCAATGGGAGTGTCCTAGAGGGATAGTGCGGGAAGAGGGCGCTAAACGTGAAGCATTATGGCAAACAAGCAAAAAAAGAGAAATGGCAGGAAGCTTAGGAATGGCGGAGGGAAAATAGATGGACATAAAATCACAACTTGATTTGAAATCCATGATTAGAAGTTTGTGCAAAGCGGGATTATCACAGGAAGCAATAGCATTAGCAGTTGAGGTCAACCAATCAACTATAAGCCGGATTTTATCAGGTAAATACCAGAATTCGAATTTTAAACTGGCGATGGGGATCCATATGCTATATTTGCAACATTGCCAATCAATACCTGGCACATCAAGTGTCTACAACGCTCTTTAGAAGTCTATCTGAAAATTATGCTTAAAAGCATAAGGAATTTCTTGAAGTCATTGATCGCTACTTGCAATAATGGAAATACATTGCAAGGGAGTGAATTATGCATCCACAAAAATATATCTATGCTTTGTTGAATAATGGCTTTACTGAGCATTGGATAGCAAAAAAAGTCAAATTAGCACAATCCACTATTCATCGAATTAAGGTGGGTGATGTTCGATCACCTCGATTCGATACGGTAGAAAAAATTAAAAAACTATATGAAAAACAATTAGAAACTGGTTCCAGCAATGCTTAATGGTTCAGGAGTAATTATGAAAAAGATTTCAATGTTTGCGATAGGGGCATTAACAGCCTTAGTGTTTGTTGATTGTTTTGCTGGCACGAGCGTTTCAGAGGCACTTAATCCGGTTAAAAAAGAGATCAACGATATGGTTGATTTTGGGCTAGTCATTGTATGGTTGGTAGGTGTATTTTGGGGTGTGGCTTGGAAAGGGTTCTTTCAATCCAACATTTTTGCAGCGGCCATTGGAATTATTATTCCTAGTATCTGTACAGCATTGGCGTTGATTCATAAGTTTGCTTGAGGCGATATGGATAGCAGCCTTTATAAGATCCCGCAATATTTAGACGAACCAGATAAAATATTCTTTTTTTATACGGATGAGCTGTTATTGGGATGTGTTGCATTTTTTGTTTTTTACTTGTTATTCAATTGGATTATAGGCTGTGTTGCATTAGTGGTCAGTATACGTTTGAAGCACAAATACAGAAAAACACGCTGGGCAAATATATTTCAATCATTCATATATTGGCACTTTCCCAGCAAAAGAAACAAAAATATACCGCCTTCATTTATTAGAGAATATCTATGAAGCTGACAGCCTACACATTCCAACTCTCACAAACTAGAAGGCAAAGAGATTTACTGTTAATTGGGATAATCATTTCAATGGTGTTGAATGTGGGATTAGCGGGCTTATCATACAAATTATCAGATCAGTATCGCATTGTGATTACTCCGCCTGTAATAGATGAATCATTTTGGATTGAGAATAGAAAAGTATCCTCTTCCTACTTGCAGCAAATGGCTGATTATTTTAGTCGTTTACTTTTGAATACCACGGCCGTGAGCGCTAATAGTCGTAGAGAAGCGGTGCTTAGCTTAGTTGATAATATGTCATACGCCAATTTTCAACATTTACTTCTGGATGAAGAAGAGCAAATTAAGAAAAACAACTTTATAACCATGTTCACGCCAGCTCAATTTAATGTTGATGTTGAGCGATTGACAGTGGAAGTAATAGGGGAGTTATCTATTTTTCAGGGTAAGCAACAAGTTAAAAATAATCACAAAACATACAAACTCAAATTTTCTTTTTCAGGAAAATCAGGAAAATTATTAGTGAAAGGCTTTGAAGATGTCACTAAAGAAGCTTAGTTTTTACGTGCTATCGATAATGCCAGCTTTAGCATGGAGTGGCCAGGAGATTATTATTCCTAATAATGGGGAAGGGATGGCACAGATTGCAAGAACGTCTTTAAACAGAATTTACTTGAATGAAGATCATGTTGCTCAAATTACTTCTCTTAACGGGGAATTAGTGATCCAAAAAGATACAGAGAATGGTCAGTTTTTTGTAAAACCTACAGATGAACAAAGAGAAAACCCAATAGAAATTTTTATCTCAACTGAAAAGGGGAATCATTTTGCGCTTTCATTAAAACCCCTCACCGTAAAAGCTCAGAACATAGGAATATTGCTTGAACAACCAAAGCAAAAGATAAATGATGAAAAGTTGATTACCTTAGTTAAAGAAATGAATGAACTAGATTTTTCTTCGAAACTCACCCAGGAACTTATACCAGAAGAAATATCTCATGTTGGATCATTGCGGGTAGCAAAACGACAAACCATACGTGATGGAAAGCTGGTTGGTGAAGTATATGAGCTAAAAAATGAAAATAATGGGCAGATTTTAATTGATCAACATCAGTATTGGAATGAAGGGGTGTTAGCTGTCGCTTTTGAAAAAGAGGTACTTAAAGAAGGAGAGACGACAAAACTCTTTATGGTTAAAAACTATGGATAGCCAGGTGACGCCATCAAACCTAAAAGCAAAATTAGATCAAAATAGAAATTTGATTTTGGTTGTGGGGGGCCTAATTGCGTTTGTTTTCTTAGTTGTTTCGTATTATTTGGTTAAATTTAAATCAGCTAACGCTAATGATGAAGGTACAACTAAACAAACGATCAAAGTAAGTGCATTAAGTGATGACATTAGTGACAGTTCAATTGCTCTTCAACGATTAGAGAAGAAAATTGATGAATATGAAAAAAAGGTAAATCAACAAGAATTGGTTAATCAGGATCCGGAATTGCAAGAATCAAATCGAACGATCAGCGATCTTGAAGAAAAGATACGAGCACTTGAAGAAAAGATTGAAAATATAGGTACATATGAGCAAGAAATGGGTGCGCACGCAAAAGCAAACTCCTGGCATGAAGCTAAAAAAACAATAGAGCCTACGGTTTTTCCTTCTATGGATGGATATAATGCTCATGATAACGGATATCAAATGATAAGTGATCAGTATCAAGCTAATCCTATGCCGGTTGGCATTAATATTGAAAATTTTAAGAGTTCTGCAACGAAATCTAAAAAAGCAACCAACTATATTCCAGCAGGAACCTATGTAAAAGCATTGCTTATTCAAGGGATAGATGCTTCAGCTTCAATTTCATCTCAGTCTGATCCTCGGCCAGTGTTAATGCGCCTTGTCTCGAATGGTAGCTTACCTAATGAAGTTTCTACTCATATTGAAGATTGCAGAATCATTGGGGCAGCTTATGGCGACATTTCAAGTGAACGTGCCTTTGTTCGTTTAGAAAGCATGAGTTGCACTTTAAAGTCTAAAGATATTCTTGAAAACATTGTAGATGGTTATGTGGTTGGTGAGGATGGCAAAGCGGGTATTCGTGGTGTTGTTGTACGTCGGGAAAAAGATTTATTAGCCAACAGCTTTTTAAGTGGTTTGGCATCAGGTTTTGGTTCAGGTTTGTCAGAATCATTTGAACGGGATCTGGTTTCCCCATTAGGCGTTGTGACGGAAACACGCAGTTCTGATGTCTTTAAAAAAGGGGCAGCAGAAGGTGTCAGTAATTCGTTTGACAGGCTTTCAAAATACTACATAGAGCGCGCCGAGCAATTTCAGCCAGTGATCCAGATCTCAGCTGGGAGGGAGGTCGATGTCGTATTTAAGAAAGGATTTCACTTACAGGAAGGATCACAGCCTATACAGTTAGCGCAAGATGAATGGAGACGATCATGAAGTGGTGTTTAATCTTATTTTTAATCTGCCTGACAACAGGATGTGCGAGTTTTAATAGTGAGTTTGATTGTCCAGCTGCAAAAGGAATGGGATGCAAACGCTTATCGGCAATCAATGAAGAATATAATGAGAAAAAAGGGTTGCCTAACGATAATTTATCGCAGAATACGATTTATGCCAAAAGTGATCATATTGATGTGTATTTAGATGGATATCATGATGAGAATAATGTTTATCATCATCCACGAAAAGTCACCATTAAGACCTAAGTATGACCATGTTAGATCAAGCAAAATCATGGATTAAAAAGGCTTTTGAAACTGGTGGAGCGGTTAAAGTTTCGCCAACATTTCGGGAGTTACAAAATTATCTCTCACAACATTCTTTGGGTGAAATATTGCCTTATCGGTTATATGATGAGCATGAACAATTATATTTTAATGATGGTACACAAGGTTTTGTATTCGAAGCGGCTCCTTTAGTTGGCGCAACGGAGCAAACTATTAATTTATTGACAAATATTATTAATCACCTGCTTCCTGAAGGCTCAAGCATCCAGTTTTTACTATATGCATCTCCCAAAATTGCAGGATATTTAAATTCATGGTCATCCTATAGAGCTGAAAGAGGGGAGCGCTTTGCTCAATTAGCGCAAGAGCGTGTAAAGTTTCTTTCTAAAGGTGCCAGGGGTAGCTTGTTTAAAGCCAGTGATTGTCCCGTTAGAAATTTTCGTTTGATTATTAGCATAACGCTTGATGAAAAGAAAACCATATTAGAAGTTAATCAATTAAAAGATAGTATAAAGCGTTCTTTTAAAAGTTTAAATCTTCATACTGAGAACTTACAGCCTGAATACTTAATTCAATTGGTGGGTGAGTTGTTTTGTCCCGATTTGTCTGCTGAATCTAGGAAATTAGCATGGCGTAAAAATGATTATATCAATCAACAATGCGCTTTTCATGATACTTCTCTTCAAGTAACACCACAAGGAATGATAGTAAATGAGGGTGAAACAGAAATTCGTGTTTATTCAGTAGCTAAATTTCCTGATAGCTGGCCGCAGTGGGCGATGCAAAGTTTAATTGGTGATCTATTTTTAGAAACTCAACGTAATCGATGCCCGTTTTTTCTTTCATTATCGGTGCATATCCCGTATCAAGCCTATGAGAGTTCGCAAGCAGCCATGAAATCGATGCGTATAAATCGGATTATGAACTCACCGGCAGTGAAATATGTGCCAGAGATAGCACAAATCGCTCAAGAGCGTCGATATATCATCGATATGCTAAACAAAAATGGCAGACTTGTTAAGTTATCATTCCAAATTGGTTTGATTAGTGAACCTGAGCAAGTTGTAAAGGATGAGTCTGTCTTAGAAAGTTTATTTATAAGCCAAGGATGGCACTTATATCGGCATCGTTACGTTCATGTCCCTATGCTATATGCATGTTTACCTATGACTCAAGATAAAGCGCTATTTAACACGCTACAGCGCTTTGGTGTCGTACATACTCAGCCTGCCCATGTGGTTGCCAATGTAGCGCCATTGCAGGGTGAGTTAAAGGGCATGACTGTGCCTAGATTGATGTTAACAGGAAGGAGGGGGCAGCTATTTTGGTTTGATCCTTTTTCAAATGATTCAGGAAACTACAACGTCTGTGTTACTGGGAAATCAGGCTCAGGAAAATCCGTTTTTATGCAGGAGTTGGCTGCGAGTATTGTTGGCTCGGGTGGTAGGTTATGGGTTATTGATGTGGGGCGTAGTTATGAGAAAACATGTAAGCTGCTAGGTGGAGAATTTGTTGAATTTTCGATAGACAAAGAAATTTGTTTAAACCCTTTCACGCATATTCAAGAATTGGACGAAGATCAACTTTCATTATTAAAACCCATTGTTGAACAAATGGTTGCGCCTCATGATCCGATTTCTGATATCGACAGAGTATTACTTGAAGAGGCAATCCAGCAAACGTGGGCACAATTTCGAAACCATAATAGCATAACAGAACTCTCAAAATGGCTGCATAATCATTCTGATTTACGCGCAAATGATCTAGGTAAACGTTTATACCCTTACACCGAGAAAGGGATGTATGGACGCTATTTTAATGGCAAGGCAAATATTTCATTTGAAAATCCATTTTTGGTGATGGAACTAGAAGAATTAAAAAACAAAGGTGATATGCAATCTATCGTTTTAATGCTTATCATTTTCCAGATCACCAATACGATTTATGCAGGTAATAGAGAAACCAAAAATGCTTGTATTATCGATGAAGCATGGCAACTTTTGAACGGGGAAAAGATAAAAGTATTTATTGAAAAAATGGCCAGAACAGCCAGAAAGTATAATGCTTCAATCATTACTGGAACGCAATCGATTCAAGATTATTTCGAAAATTCAGCAGCGCAAGCGGTCTATAATAACTCAGATTATACCATTATCATGATGCAAAAGGAGGGTGTGATCGAGAAGCTGGTTAAGGAAGAGAAGTTATCCTTAGAGCCGCATATGGAAAGGCTAATAAAGAGCCTTCGAATGAGTGAAGGCGAGTACGCTGATATATTCATTCGAGCGCCAAATTGGTACACCGTTGCCCAGCTTATCTTAGATGATTTTACTTTGGCTTTATATTCGACCAAAGGCGATGAATTTTCAGCTGTGCAGCAACTGCAAAAGCAAGGATATTCGCTTATTGATGCGGTTAGAACCGTTGCAAAAGAGAAATTTCATGGTCGTTAAAACTATATTAGGGTTTTATTTGTTTACCATGCCAGTATATGCATTGGATTTAGGTTCTTTTGGTAAAACTTATCCGATTAGAGAGTTTCCTGCCGATAAATTAATTGAAAATAAGATTAATAGCGTTAATAAAGATGAAAGAATTAGGTTAGAAAATCAATTTTTAGAGATAACCAAGAGCAAGATCAGTCGACCAACTGCTACTCAGCTGCCAGTTGTTACAAAAAACAATAGCCGTTTATTTAATCCAGCTGTTTATTTTGAAAATTCAGTAAAAGATCATCAACAGAATGAAGTCATTAAAGCAGGCCAACATGTCAACCCATTAGATTTTGTTAGCTTGACTACGCCACTCGTTTTTTTTGATAGCGATGATTCTATTCAAAAAGAATGGGTGAAGGGCCATTATAAAAATGCCATTTTGATTTTAGTGAAGGGTGAGCCCTTAAAAGTACAAGAAGAATTTCAAAAGAAAGTCTATTTTGATCAACATGGGAAATTTATAACGCGATTTTCATTAAAAGCTGTTCCAAGCGTTATTACACAGGATGGTAAATTCTTAAGGATCCAAGAATGCGTACCTTCCTGATGGTAGTTATCATTACTTTAGGGCATTGTTCAATAGGGATGGCTGGTACGATCTGTCAGGGAAGATTTTTAAATCCTATTACGGATATTGCTTGGAGATGCATGTTCCCTTTAACCATAGGTAATGTGCCGGTTTCAAAAGGGAAGAACCCTGATACAGCTAATCCTAAATCACCCATTTGCACCTGTTCAAATCCCATTCCACGCGTTGGTCTAAGTATTGGCTTTTGGGAGCCCGTACAAATTGTAGACGTGACTCGCACACCGCTTTGTTTTGTCAGCATGGGGGGATTGCAGCTTTCTGCCCCTGCGAAAGGGGGGCAAATGGGGCCATCCCTAAATGGTAGTAATAAACAAAGCCAATATCATTTGCATTGGTACGATTATCCCTTGTTAAAGCTACTAGAAATCTTGGTTGATGGTGGCTGTGTTGAAAATTCAGATTTTGATGTTGCGTATTTAACAGAATTTGATCCTACTTGGCAGAACGAGACGCTGAGTATTGTTTTGAACCCAGAAGCTATTCTATTCGGAAATATTGCCGCACAAGCAGCTTGCAGTGCCGATGCTTTGGCTGCAACAGCTCATACCGGTATTGATGCTTTGTTTTGGTGCGCAGGCAGTCAAGGTAGTGTTTATCCCTTTACTTCGTACACGGCAAATCATTACGGTGGCGTGGCAGCGAGTACATCATTAGTTGAAAAGATGACCTACAAAATGCATAGAGAACTCTTATTGTGGGGTACGGTTGGACAAGAGGGGTTGTGTGGTAAATACCCGATGCCAATTTGGAAAAAATCCCAATATCGATATCAGATGGCTTATCCAGTAGCAAGTCAATGCCATCCTTACGGAAGAAGCACGGTTTTATGGGAATCTGGCAAGGAATATCCAGTCAAAGGGGAGGATTTTGCCTATGTGGTGTGGCGTAAGCGACATTGCTGTGCGTTGTAAACTATTTGTTTTAATTATGATGATGTCAAACAGTTGTTTTGCACATGTTGCGAAAGTATTTATATCTTTTTCGATGCCAGAAATGAGTATTAGGCAATGGCTTCAGCAAGCTGAAAAAGTACATGCGCAAGTGTATTTGCGAGGATTTGTCGATAACTCATTTAAGAAAACAATAAATCAAGCAACGTTGGTTATTAAAGATAATTCGCAAGGCTTTTTGTTAGATCCCAAAGAATTTGAGAGGTATAAAATCGAAAAAGTACCTGCCGTTGTTTTTGTTGATGATAATCAAGAGTCTATAACAGTGTACGGGGATGTTGGGTTGTTACCAGCGGCTCAATTAGCAGCAACACGTGCTGAATCAAAAGCAGCAAAAGAAGTAATTGAAAAACTTACATAATGAAAAAACAGATATTATTAGCATTTATTATGATGACAAATATGACCCAAGCAAACGCATTGCAAAGTTCTCAGAAAACTGTGAATGAATTAGGCATATTCTTGACATCAAACCACACTCAGGCAGAAGAATATGCAAGAGAGCTGCAAGAAAAGAATCCCTTTAGAGCGCCAGATGAAAAGTCATTGTCTGAAAAAGGTATAACTGAATTTCAAAACCAAGAAATAGGTCAATTTGTCAATCAACAAAGATTTCAAAATCCAGCGTGGGTTATTGGCGATAAAGATAGATTATGGGAAAGAGAGCAAGGGAACTTAAGTTGTCATCTGTCTTATCATCAGGAAACTTGTATAGAAGATACCCAAGTTATGGATGGCTGTATTGAATATTTGATGGTTGATGTTGAGCAACCTTCCAAAGAAACATTTGATCTAGAAATTTATACTTCCAGTTATGCAGAAAAGAAGACTACATTTTACATTGATCTCAAAAAAGGCATCTTGACTGCCCAAAATGATGCTAATAGTGCTCATGGCTGGAGTAATCCGCCTTTAGCATCATATGATTGTCAAAGACTTAGTTTTGCGCATGTAGGATATAGTGCATTTTATGATGCGACAATTGGTGGAAGCTTCCAAACAGAAGATGTTGTTTATGATGCACCCACAACGCCGACATGTTCAAATGGCTTAACAACTTCCTTTAGCATTAGCCAAACTCATCACAAGAAGAATAAATGGAAAAATAGGGGAGTAAAGCATTTATTCAAAGTAACATACCTGCCACCTTTAGTTTTGCATGATCATTGGACTCAAAATTGTATGAGCAAAGTTAAGGCACCAAAAGGTTGTAATTCAAATAGCATTTGTCTTGAAGGTCCCAGTAAGAAAAATATAAGCGGCGTTGAAGTTTTGCGAGACTGTTGGAAGCGAAAGATAGTGTTTCATTGTTCACCATCAGTTTCGCAATGCCAGGCTTTAAGGGCTAAAGGTTGTGAGCAAGTAAAAATCGAATGTATTAAAAAAGAAGACGATATGGGATGCACCCAGCAAGAGATCACTTTCAAATGCCCAAAATCAAGTTGTGCAACTAAGAAAGAACACATAGACGCCTATTGCAAGGAGGGCGATTGCTTTGGACCCCAACAGGAGGCTCTAGGAAGCTTTGAAGAAGCGATTTCTCATTTAACTGGGGTTACTGCTGCTGGGCATGATGTGAATACAAACCAAATCTTTAAAGGGCAGGCAATGGCTTGCCGTAAATTTGGCATTGAGTTTAGCAACTGTTGCCAAGATAAGGGCTGGGGCCAGGATTTACATTTAACGTCATGTAAGGAAGAAGAAAAGCTATTAGGGATGGCAAAGGAGGCTAAACGCGTAATTGAAGTAGGAGAGTATTGTGATTCGAAAATAGTTGGTGAATGTGTTGAAAAGAAAAAAAGTTACTGTGTTTATCCTTCTAAACTTGCGAGAATAATCCAGCAAGGTGCTATAAATCAGTTGGGAAGATCGCTTGGTGAGCCAGACAATCCTGTATGTTTACCGCTAACCCCGCAAGATTTACAGACCCTTGATTGGAATAAAATAGATTTTTCTGAGATTTATGTAGAGATCAGAAACAAGACTATACTGCCAAATGAACAGGATTTGTCTAAAAAAATTCACCAAGCAGTTAATTCGCATTTGATTAAGGAAAATGAATGATGAATACAAAACTAGCTCTTTTTTTCAGCGCCATGGCTTTGATGAGCTTCAATTGTCAAGGTAAAGAGTATATAGGCATCGATTTGGGAAAAACTACCTTTGATGATGTTAAACAAAAGCTAGATCAAGCACATATAAAATATACGGTCAAATTTGATAAAGATGACAATGGGAAAGATATATTAGATCTACCTACACTTTCGTTTAAACAATTCCCAGATTGGCAAAAGCATGGAAAGTTTGTTGAAGGAGAAATGCATTTTATCAACGGGAAAGTTGATTCATTTTCTGCTTCGTGGGAAGAAGGCAAAGAACCTCTCTTATTTAGAAATTTATGCGCTGGTTTTTCAAAAAAATATGACACTCTTCGCTATCCTACCACCAATGGTAATGACTGGGATAACGTTAGATATGGAACATTTAAAGATGAGAGCAATGTTCTGATAGATTTACAAACAAAGCAGCTTTGGCGTAACAAACTTAAACCTTTAAATTGGCATTATATCACTACTGTAGCTTATAAAGATGTCAATATGAGTGAAGATAAAAAGAAGCTAATTGAAGATAAAAACAAGCTTGTGGAAGAAGTTAAAAGAACCCATGATCCCGATCTTAAATTTGCTCAAGAATTCTAGCTTATACCTTTTCGGTGTAATGCTGATTTCTGCCTCATCTTTCGCTGAGGCAGGATATTATGAATCACATGCACATGGCTGGCATTGGTATGAATCATCAAAAGAGGATGACAAGGGCAAAGTGATATCAGAATTATCTACCTTGTCTCCACTTGAAACAATAGAGAACATTAAAAATGAGATTGAAACAAAACGTGCTAAAGCACTTTTGGAACCAAATGAAAAAAACGTATATGAATATATAAAAACACAAGAATTATGGACAGATCAGGCTGAAAAGTTTTCAAAAACATGGCAATGGGTCATTGCTAAACATCCCGAGTTAAACTACTCCCTACGTTTTCCAACAAGCGAACTGGCAAAGCAAGTTAAGCAAAAAGAAAATTCTCAAGTAATTAACATGGCTATCAGTGATATTGCGCAAAATTACGGAATTTTCTACTTTTATAAGTCAAGTTGTCCATATTGCGAAAGGTTTTCGCCCATATTAAGGACTTTTGGTGACAGATACAAAATAAAAATATTAGCAATTAGCTTAGATGGCAAGGCAACAAAAGGGTTTAACATATTTAAATCTGATAACGGAATTGCTGAAAAATGGGGTATCATCCAGGTGCCTGCAATTTATGCAGTGTCCCCGTTACAAGATGAAGTTATCCCGATTGCATTTGGTTTGATTAGTCGAAGTGAGCTTGAACAAAGATTCTTATTATTTTATGAAAATTTAAAGGGGAGAGAGCATGCTACGCTACGTACTGTTAATCATTAGCGTTTGCTTATGTTCTGCTTCTAATGCTTCTTTGGAGCATGAGCTTGAAAAGTTTTTTGATAGCTATGCTGAAATCAATAATGTATCTGGTCCAAATGCTTATAAAGGACAAAGCGCAGGATATTATACGGGGGGTTCAATTTATGCTAGAACCCCTCCTCGTATTATTCATCCTGTATCAATGCAATTACCAAATTATAGTGCAGGATGCGGAGGGATAGATCTATTTACCGGTGGGTTTTCATATATTAATTCAGATCAATTGGTGAATATGATGCGCAACATTGGTAATAACGCACAATCACTAGCTTTTGCCATTGGACTAAAAACAGTAATGCCAATGTTGGCGAATGAGGTGGAACAATTAAATCAATGGGCTCAAAATATTAATCAATTCAATATTAATAGTTGTGAAACCGCTGCAATGGGATTGGGAATGATTTGGCCGCAAACAGAAGCGACACAAGATGTTTTATGCCGAGCTAATGCAAATCAAAATGGTGAGTCATCGTCATATTTTGATTCTCGGGTTCATTGCAGTGCTAAAGGTAATTCTTCATCTAAATCAAATGCTAATAATCCAATCACTAACCTTAATATGGCATGGAAAGCGATTAAAAATTCACAAATATTTGGCAATGATAATGAATTTGCTGAATTTATGATGTCTTTATCTGGCACAATTATTTTTTCGAGGAATGAAAATGGCAATTTGAGCATTTTAGATTTGCCATCATTATCAACGCATAGCAATCTACTGCAAGCCATAGTTTATGGTGGAGATGCTACAGTTTATGCATGTGATACCTATGAGAAAAACGGCTGCTTACGACCTAAATTAAAACCATTAAAAATAAGTTCAAGCAAGGCATTAGGTGTAAAAATTACGCAAGCGCTTAATGAAATGGTTTATGCAATGGAGCACGACGAAGAACTAAAGCCTTCACATAAGGCATTATTAAATACGACTTCAATCCCTGTTTATCGAATTCTAAATGTGTATACGACTTATGCACCAGCAACCAAGCTTATGGATATTCATTATTATAGTGAATTAATTGCATTTGATTTGCTCTATGCTTTTTTAGTTGAAAATATCAAAGCCGTTGAAGAAATATCGCGCTCTGAGCATGATTTAGGGAAAATAGGAGGTGATTTTTTCGTTAAGATGCAAAAAGCCAGAGAGCAGGTGGATCGTGAAAGAGCAAAGTCAGCTGAGCAAGCCAATCAAGTTCTTTCTTTGATTGAAAAAGCGAAAAATGTCGAAAAAGAAATTGCAAGCCAATATGCTTCGGGCATGAAAAATTCATCAAATGTAATTCAGCGGTAGGTGCATTATGGCATTTGAGATTATCACATATGGAGCGGGCCCTTACTTAGATAATGTATTTAATGGGATTGCAGGCATCGCTAAAAGCGATGACTATGGCACTATATTAAATTTTGCAGTTCTTTTTGCTGTAGTTGCCGTGGCTTATTATTCAATTCTCAAAGGTAATGTTGTAATCCTCTCGAAATGGTTTTTAGGTTATACCTTGGCATATTCTTTATTATTTGTTCCAAAAGCGGAGATCGTTATCATTGATAGAATTTACGGTGATACCCCAAGGATTGTTAAGAATGTACCTTTTGGTGTTGCCAGTGTGGCGCATTTTAGCAGCCATATAGGTGATGCAATTACTCGGCTTTTTGAATCGGCTTTTTCAGCACCTGACGACGTAAAATATCATCGCACTGGCATGATGATGGCTTCGACAATGATAGAAAAAACAGCGTTTATGCCTATTACTGATGAAAAGTTTTCAAAGAATATGCGTAATTTTATTCATCAGTGTGTTGTTTTTGAAGCTATCAGGGGTAAAAAGTATACAATTGATGATTTGAAAAAAAGTAATGATATTTGGGGATTGGTGAGTAAAAATGCATCAAAAGCGCATGCTTTCCCCTATAACAATGAAATTATCACCTGCTATACCGGTGCGCAAACCCTCTCAAAGGAATGGGATGAACAGATCCGCAAGGTTAAATCTATCTATAGCAATCGTTATTATCGAAGTGCCGACACCTCACAGATAGCTAGTGGTCTTTTTCTATCGCATTTACCTGGAGCATACAACTATCTATTAGGGATTTCTCGAACAGCGGAAGAAATATTGCACCAACAGTTGATGATGCAGTCAATTATAGATGGCGTAGATTCATTTGCTTCAGAAACAGGTTCAGCAGCCGCTTTACAACAATTTGCTGCTTCTCGTGCGAAAATTCAGCAACATGCTTCTTATACTATTGTAGGGCAGCTTGCACTTGAAAAGCTTCCTTTGATGCGAGCGATCTTTGAGTGTTTATTGTATGGCATTTTTCCCATCGTATTTTTGCTGATATTGCTACCACAAGGTGGCAGTATCTGTTTGTTATATATCAAATCGCTTTTCTGGGTGCATTCCTGGGGACCGATATTTGCTTTATTGAACGTGTTCTTTAGCTATGCAGCTAAAATTGCCACAGTTTCGGCTGCAACGACTTCTGGCGGGGTGGGAATTTGCCTTGATACGTTACCTGGGATTTATGATGTTAATGCGAAGATTGCCGCTTTTGCTGGATTTATGTCTTCCTTTATTCCAATCTTGACCTGGAGCATATTTAAAAATGGTCCAGGCGTTTTAGCAAATATGTCTGCTAGTTTGTTTGGGATTAATCAATCTTCAGCTATGGCGGCAGCAGAAGAGGCCACTACGGGTAATTTACGATACGGAAATACTGATATTAACAATCATTCATTTAATAACTTAAATGCTAATAAATATGATACAAACGCCTCTTACAGTGCTGGCGCATTTAGAATGCAGAGCACTGATATGGTTCATTATACTTCTGCGCCATCAGGAGAAATAATTGCAGATAGTAGCGGAGCTATTTCTCGTATGGGAACACATATTAATGAAGCTGAAACTATGCGTATGATTACGGGTCAGCAAAGCACTATTTCACAGCAAATTGCATCCCAGCAACAAGTTTCATTCGAAGAAAGAGCAGCAGCTTCTCTCGCTGCTACTGCTGTACTTGGTAAACATTTAAGCGAGGAAACGTCATCAAGTACCAGTTTTAGTACTAATGAAGCAAATGCAATTGCTGAATATTCAAAAAATTCGCATGAGCAGGTTGCAAGGCAAGCGCACTCAGAGGGAAAGAGTGATGTAATGGGGGATCAAAAGTCTTTAACCAAATTTATACGAGGCAGTGTGGGGGTTGGCGGCAGTGGATTACTTGGGATAAAGGGGATGATTGATTTAGGGGCAGAGGCTAATAGCAGAAGTTACCACGATCAAAGTACATCTGTTAGTGATCAGGTGAGTAATGACTTATCGGATTCTTCAGGACAGGGTCGTTCGCAGGAAAGCTCTTTCAGAGTGCTTGCAGAAGAATTACAGCGAAGAGGGGATAGCTATGGGGCAAATCTTGCTTATAGGGCAGATGCAGCCTTTCAAGAGGCCCATTCTTCCGCAATTTCGTGGCAACAGTCAGTAGGTGAATCACAAGCATGGGGTGAGCTTGCTTCCCAACAAAAAGAATTGTCTTCTAGTGCCAGCTTTAATTGGGATCAAGAGTTGCTAACGCGGGTTGCCAAAATGCCTGCGCCTGGTGCTAATGAACCCATGGGTGAAATGCAAGCAGCTCAGGTGCTCAATAATCCTCATTTAGCAAATGAGTACTCAGCAAAAGCCATTAAAGAAATGTTGGATGAGAAAGTTAAAGCTCGAGTACAAGGGATCAACATAAACCAAGAAAAAGGAAAGCTAGATACGATGTATCAGCAAAAGAAAGTGAATTTAAAAGATGATTTTCAACAAAATGCGAATAAAATTAAGAATGACTATGAAGAATTAACAGAGGTTCTTTAATAAGACAGCATAAATCAATAAAATTTGGGATTTCATAATTTCCGAAGCACTGATTCGGAAATTTGAATTGGCCAAGATATTCGCGATGCAATAGCAGAATTTTAGCAAACTAGGGATCAGCAATTGCGTGTATATGCTGCACAAAATTTAATTAGGCAAGTCCCTAATAGGGAACTGCCTAATTATTGGATTTATGGAAAAATAACCATAATAATCAATATGTTATATTTATAATGAAGAGGTGGGTGTTAATTGTCTTGATTTCATATTGTACTGTTTTGTACTTATGAAGTACAATTGTACAATATAGGTACAAAACGGTCTAAAATTATTTCCGGGGGAGGAATAGATGTCGCTAGATCCATGGCATTTTCCAAGAAACATACTTGCGGAACAAGTTCTGGGTATGTTTGAGTCAGGGATTTCTAGCGCTTTAGTCTTTTTTGCTCCTAGGCGTATGGGCAAAACAGAATTTTTGTGTAAAGACATCACACCCTTAGCAGAAAAACGTAAATGGCGTGTTTTTTATTTTAGCTTTCTTGATGTCGGAAAATCAGCTTCAACAGATTTCACAAGAGCATTAATTAACCTTGCCAAAGATCAAGGTGCGTTGAGCAAAGCTGGTGGATTGCTTAAACGAGTAAGCAAAATTAGCGGAGAAGCAGGTGGGATAAAAGCTGATTTAGAGTTACGTGAGCCAGAACAAGCTCAAGAAAGCTTAAAAGATGTAATATCTCAATTGTCTAAGAAACAAAAGCTTCTTCTCTTAATGGATGAAGTACAAACACTAGCTCAAGATCCTGCTAATGCTAATTTTATAGCGTCATTTAGAACAGTGTTGGATCTAAATAAAAGTAACGTGAAAGTGATTTTTACTGGTTCTTCACAAGAAGGCTTACGAAGAATGTTTTCGCAAGCAAAAGCCCCATTTTTTCATTTTGGGCAAAATTTGCCTTTTCCGGAGCTAGAACGGGATTTTACAGACCATCTTTCGCAAATGTTTCATGTTGCTACAAAGCGACAAATTGATAAAGATGAATTATGGAAGGCATTTATTGAGATGCAAAGGGTCCCTCAACTAGCGCGAGCACTAGTTGAACGAATGGCTTTAAATCCAAATTTACCAATAAAAGAGGCCAAAGAACAATTACTATCCCAAGTTTTTGAGGATAGCGCTTTTATCAATATTTGGGAAAAATGTAGCGCTTTAGAAAGGATAATCCTTAAAGAACTAGCTGTTGGTGAAGGTGGTTTGTTTAGCTCAGAAACAATAAAGGGGCTTGAAAAGAAACTTGGTGTGACTGATCTTAAATTGTCTTCAGTTCAATCAAGCGTGCGTGTACTTAGCAGAAAAGGGTTGATAGGCAGAACCCCAGAGCAAAGAGGATATTATATTGATGATCCCAATTTTAAAAATTGGCTACTTCAACATAAATAATAATCAATATGATGAAAAATTGATTGATATCCATTTGTTATTTTAAATACATAAAGAAAAATACAATAAATACTGTTTGTAAAATGCGCAAAAGCATCAATTTTAAATATATTATCCATATATTGCTTCTTGAAAGAGGAGAGAGGGTAATTCCTCAAGCAGTACGATGGACTATATTCCGATTAAATCTAAGAAATCATGGAAAAATAGATTCTTAAGTTATCACTCACAGCACATCCAGAAAAATATTCAGCGCTATGAAGAAGAGGTGTTAACCGATTTAAAGAGCAGCTCTGCTGCTTCAATTAAACGGTTACAGTCAGCTCCCTTTTGGGAAGATTTAAAAGTGCTTTCTCCTAATAAAGATGAGGTAGATGAGATCCATGAATTATGGAAAAAAATTAAGCCATTAGCTCATCTTAATACAAAGCAATTGTTAGTTTTATTGCAGCAGAAAGTGCTACCACTTGAACAAGAATATAAAAAGGCAATCCGTGTATTAGAGAATGAAAAGCTCTCAATAGAGGGCAATGATTTTTGGCCGTCGCATTGGTTTCACCCTGCAATCGATCAACAAATAGAAAAGATTCGAAAAAATCAAGAACGTTTGACTAATTTAAAAACTGCCATATTTGAAGGGTTATTATGGCGATGCCAGGCACATTCAATTTTAAACTCGGTGCCACATGTTGATGATATTGTTTCGGCGATATGTATCAAAATCAATAAACTTGAATTACTCAAGCATCCTTTTGATATTCCGCAACCTTATTCATCAACGTTAAACGATGATAGGCGTTTAGCTATTTACGATTATTTAGAAGCATCAACAGTTGATAAAGATGAATTACAAACAGCAGTACTTTCACCACTTACTAAGCAAGGCCATGCAGCTTTTAAAACAGCCGCTCAGGTTAAGAAGGATCTTGAGGAAATAAGAAAGTTTAACAAGAGGGTAATAAAAGCATTATCTGATAATGGTATAAATAATTTTCTGTTTCCATCATGGTTTAAAAAGATTGTGCCGTCAATCGTTAAAAGGACAACTAAAAATATCTTACAAGCAGCAAAAGAAGGATTAGAAACTTTTGGTTTAGTTTCATTTGCCGCCAAGCTATGGAGCTTGCGCTATCTATTTTATCTTGCTTTAACGCTCATTAGTTATCATTATTTAATGATTATCTTACAACCAGTAGGCCTGATAATTGGCGCAACTGCTTTCGCGATGCTGAGCAGCGTTCTGTTTTATACTTTTGCCCTTTCACCAGTTTGGATCTTTGGTTGGATGATGCTTACTACATTCAAACAAAGTGTAGTGGATTATATTACCCATTGGAAACGCGAGGAATTATATCAGGCATTAGATACGTTAGTCTCGATCCAAGAATTTATGGCGAATCACTTGAGTCAAGTGATAGTTGATATTTCGCATTTTGATATAAAGTATTTGAGTGAACAATCAAAAATTCATTTTGATCATCTGGGCGAATTTAAATCAAAGTTGAATCAAACCTTCACTGGACAAAAGATATTTGGTCGGGGAAACTTTAATCTACAGTTGGATGCTGTCAAAGCAAAAATTGATACTCAAGAAAAGCAATTAAAAACCCATTTAAAACAAGTTGCTAATCATATTGCTTTGCGGGTAGGGGATGATATTGAATTATTAGAAAAATCTGCATCAAAAGACAAGCTGGTTCCTACAATACCGCATTCACAATTGGCTAAACTAAAGGAGTTTGTCGCTGCCTATGGTGATGAACTAGCTGTCCATCAGTTTGAACAAAATGCGAACCCTATTCATAAGTGGTTTAGCAAAATTGAGCGTTGTAGTCGGGTGAATAATGATATTGAGTATTCATTTAAACAACCTTGGGGCGGCCACGAACTACGAAAAGACTACTTAAAAGGATGGCAGTCTATTTTACGCGGTTATCTCTTAAAAAAGGAAACTCGACAAGGTGCATTACATATAAACGAATTGCTTGAAGGGAAAATATACCCAACATTAGATCAGGTTAAGGAATGGATAAAGCAGCTTGAAATAGGGGGTAAGGGCGATTTATTACTTCGAAAAGTACAATCTCATATTTTCAAAACCCTTAATTCTAATAACCATATTAATGCAAGATTATTACATCAAAGTCACAAAGAGTTGGTTTCACAATGGTATCGTTGTCACAAAGTGCAGATAAAACGCGCTGAAGAGAAAATTAACTGTATTTTTAAGATTCACAAGGATGATCAGCTTTTGCAAAAGCTTGATGAAATTGGCGATGAAGTCCTGAGCGATATTTACGAATTACTCGATGGGGCAGATGTATATAGTTATTCTTCTAAACAATATAAGACCATAACCCAACGAAAGAATTTAGCTCGTCAATTTTTTGAAAACTATGAAGGTGACTCTTCGCGTGCGATACGGCTCCTTAGATTTCTTCCTGAGGAACAAAAAAGCGAAGTGTTGATAGGAGTTGCCAAAAAGCGGTTAACGTGGCTTCTAGCGCATCTGGATAAGCTTAAAGACCCTTCAAAGCCTTTTGACGATGCTGATATCGAGCTTTTCCATGATTATCGCTTGCTTGAAGCGTCAGAGAAATTTGAATTTAACTCCTTTGTTAGTCAATCAGAATACTTTAATAATCCCTGGGATCCCAAAGTTGAGCGTTTTTTGGATGCTAGTCGCCGCAATGGACTTGATACAGGCAAGCTTGTAAGAGATTACAAGGACAAGAATCACAAAATTAAGCCTTTCATTCTTCATCAGCACAGTAGCAAGAAAGCGGCTATATGCCGCAAAGAGGCCGAAAATTTATCAAATCCATCAAAAAGAGGTGGTATTTATGTTGGACATTAAAATTTTATGTAAAAAGATCGACAAAACGTTCTTGGCTGTGTTGGATGAAAACCCCATGGCAGCGGCTTTTATGCTCGCCAATTTGTATCGATCAATGGATCATGTTAGCGAAGATAAGTTGGTTTTAGCAAAAACGACCTTAACTGATACTAAAAAAAGTCTAAGACCAAAACATATTCAGACTTTATGGGAAACTATTACATCTATTCCCAGTAAACGATTGAATTTGATGGACAATAGCCATAAGCGGGGTATCCGTCGCCTTAAGCATGAAATGATTCGTGATTTTGCCTTTTTCAAACATATTGACGCTGATGATCTTGTTGCCCAAGGGCAAAAATCCGAATTCTATCGCGAAGTGCTAGTTGCATTGATTCGAAAACATCTTCATGAAAATAAACTTAAAGATCCATTTGAGAAAGGATCATTTAGCTATAAGCTGCTGAACGAGGGTGGTTCAGAGCAAAATTCTCGTTATCTAACCAGGTATATCAAGGATTGTGAGTCTTTCCCCATTAATAATATCGTACTTTTAGGAGGCAAGAATCATGAGATTGCGGAATTTATTTTAATCGATCTTAAATCAAGCAATATAAGATTCGAAATTGGTAGTCACTTTGTTCATAAACACCCAAGTCTAAGAAAAGATGTTGCTAAAGATTGGCAAGATTTCTTTGATACTCTTCCTTTAAATTCAAGAGAAGCTAAATTTATCAAAGAAGAACTACCAAAATTGAAGCAAAGATTTGATGAATTTAAGGGTATTGAAACGGATAGGAGGGCAAGAAGAGATAATCAAATTGCGCCTAAAGTTGACAATTGGGCAGCATTTAGAACTATTTTCACAAAAAGCTTCGGCTTAGGTTTCATAGTAGCTCTTCCAGCTAAACCAATCACGATGCCCATATTTTTAGGATACGGGGCTTACAATTTGTATTGCATTTTATCTCATAAGCCAAATCAAACACAAAGGCCAACTGCTGATTTACAGCAAACTAAAAGGCTTGGAAACTAATAATATTTGTAAATAAACGGTATATACGGCTAGAAATGACTAAGCTCAAAATGACATATAACGAACCGCATGGTTTACAAATAAAATTTCAAGATATCTAAATTTTTATGATTCCATACATCCCGAAATTTCTGCAAATTCTGCAAAATTAGCACCCATTTTTGCTTCTCATTTTATTTACCCTATCTCTTGAACCACATCCTTTAGAGCACCATTTGACATGCGAGTGTAGTGGTCAAGTAATTTTGGACACTGTGTTAGAGAAAGCTTACCCAGCAGCTTGTTCGCAAGCTGCTGGTGTAAGGTAATTATTGTAACTATGAACTCTATTCCAGTTGTAATACTGTGCAACATAACGGAGTATGTCGCTTTTAGCATATTCAATGCTTTCATAACCAGTTGATGGGAACCATTCAGATTTTAAGCTTCTAAAAAATCGTTCCATTGGAGAATTATCCCAGCAATTACCACGCCTACTCATACTTTGTACCATGCGATATTGCCAAAGTCGTTGCCGAAAGCTCAGACTAGTATATTGACAGCCTTGGTCTGAATGAAAGAGAACTCCCGCTGGCCGTCCACGACTTTCGTAAGCCATATCTAACGCTCTTTTGGTGAGTTCTGAATCTGCTTGCTTTGACAAGCTCCAGCCAACAACTCTTCTTGCATAAAGATCTAATACCACAGCCAGATATATCCATTGTTTACCTGCCCATATAAATGTTACATCACTGCACCATACTTGATTGGGTTTGTGAACTTTAAATTCTTGTTTGAGTAAATTCGGCGCTATTAAAGCTTCTTGTCTTATTGGTTTATACCGGTGCGCTCCTGGTTGCTTGCTCACAAGACCAATTTCTTTCATTAATTTTCTGATTTTATAGCGGCCAACTGAAACATTCTCGAATTGTAACCGTTTTGATATTGTTCTTGAGCCTGCAGAACCTCGACTTTTAGAATGTATATCAACAACTTTTGCTTTTAGCATTTCTCGTTCAAAGCAGGGAGCTCGCTTTTTCGCTACTCTCTGATAATTATAGCTGCTACGATTAATCCCAAACACAGAACATAATTCTGTAACTGGGTATTGCTCCCTTAACTTATCAATTACAGTCACTGATTCAGAGAATCTGACATTAAGAGAGCTGTAGCCTTTTTTAATATTTCTTTTTCTCGCTCTATTTTTCTAATTTTAGCTTCGAGTTCTTGAATCCTGCGTTGCTCAGCCGTTAAGGCTGTGCCTTTTGCAGGCGTTATACCTTTACGCTCCTGCCGAAGTTGGCTCACCCAGCGTTCCATTGTTGATAAACCCACACCCACCGCTTTGCAGGCTTCTTTGGTGCTATAACCTTCATCTAAAACCAAGCTGGCTGAATTATTCTTAAAATCAGGCGTAAATACTCGTCTTCCCATTTTTATACCTCATGATTTAGCACGCTATTTTAACATCTTTTTGCGTGTCCAAAATCATTAGACCACTACAGTATAGCGACCAAGGGTTTAGAAAAAGAAGCAGGGATAAAAAGTGCCACCGTGGACGCATGCTTATTGCAATGGGAACAGGGAAGGGAGCGATTAAACAAAAACGATGTGTTAGTAATTGATGAAGCTGGCATGCTTGGCACAGATAAGATGAATAAACTATTAGGGCACGCCAATAGTGAAGGTGCCAAAGTCATCTTAGTGCACGATCCAGAGCAGTTCGGCGCCATCGAAGCGGGCGCCCCTTCACGGGCGATAGCTAGACGATTTGGAGAAGCCGAATTAACCGAAGTGGTTCGTCAGCGAAACCCAGAAATGAGCCGTGCGACTTATGAATTTGCGACCCAGCAAACTGAAAGAGCTTTAACCCGTTATGAGAAACTGGGCGCACTCAATATGACCGCTGCGGATGAGCCAATTGCTAGGCGAATGATGGTAGAGGTCTGGGCCAGTGAGCGGTTGGAAGGCAAATCACAATTAATGCTGGCCTATACAAATGATAGCGTTCAGGCTTTAAATCAGGCTGCCAGAGAAGTTCGAATTGCTGCTGGTGAAATAGAAGAGGGGAGGGCGTTTACAGTAGCCAAAGGTCAGCGCTGCTTTGCTAAGGGGGATGATGTTTATTTTCTGAAGAACGACAAGCACCTGGGGGTTCAAAACGGTGCACTTGGGAAGATTCAGTCCATTGAGGGAAGTCATTTTCAGATCAAGGCTAATGATGATGGCCGGGTCATAGGATTAGATATCAGGCATTATAATCATCTAGACCACGGTTATGCTGCGACCATTTATAAAGCCCAAGGTGTCACTGTTAATAATGCTTATGTATTGGCTTCAAACTATTTTGATCGCCACTCTACCTATGTTGCTTGTACACGGCATAAAGACAAGCTTATGGTGTTTGGCGACCAAAAAGAGTTTAAAAACCGAGACATGATGATGAAAACATTAAGTCGAGAGTGCTCAAAGAGCATGGCAGTAGACTATGCCCAGGCTAGATGGATTAAGCCCCAAAACAAACAGGACCTAAAATTAAACACTAATCAAATTTCACAGAAACAATTAGCACAGGAAAGACTTGAGATAAAAAATCTCAAATCATATTTTCCCAGCAAGGAATTTTCTTTTGCTTGGGCCTATGAACGCTTTAGAGGGTGGTTACAAGGGGTTATTCAATTAAGCGATAAGCGCCAAATGCTGTGTTTAACTAAAAATAATAATATGAAATTGGTGCCATATCATTCGCAGCTAGAAAATTTTCTTGGAAAAGAGGTGAATATTTTGCTTGATAAGAAAGGGGGTATTAATAAATGCTCTGTTATAGATAAAATTGATGGTATATCGAAGCAACATGATGTCTTAGATGGGGGGGTGACAAAAACACAACAATATAATTTGATTGATCTGAAAATTGAAGATTATGTTTTATCTGGTAAAGCTTTCATTGATAATGATCTTGAAATTTAAGAAGTCTCTTTGATTATATCCTCAAGCGATGCATTAGTTTATTTACCATTTAGGGCTCAGAGAAATTTTATTAAAATGAAGAAGCTGAAATTCGAAGCGCATAACGTTGCCATACCAAATAAATCGCAGGAAGTACAATAAGGGCCAATAGCGTTGCGGTAATCATCCCCCCAACCATGGGGGCAGCAATTCTGCGCATAACTTCTGATCCCGTACCACCGATGAGCATAATGGGTAATAGACCACCAATAATGGCTAATGCAGTCATCATAATGGGCCTAAGGCGCAATAAAGCTCCTTCAGTAATGGCCGCTTGAATATCTTCAAGGGTACATTCCCTTTTTTCTTCCTCCACAAGGGCTAAACGTTTTTTAAGTGCTTGATGCAGATAAATGAGTTTCACAACCATAATTTCAGCGGCAATTCCAGCAAGCGCAATGAAACCCACTCCGGCGGCAACGGATAGGTGATAACCTAAAATGTAGAGAAGCCAAATTCCACCAATTAGCGCAAAGGGTACCGCTGACACAATGAGTATAACCTCAGAAAATCTTCGGAAATTTAAATAAAGCAGTAAAATAATGATTGCTAATGTGAAGGGAGCCACTAAAGCCAAGCGTTCTTTTGCACGCTCCAAATATTCGTATTGGCCTGACCAAATTAAGGAATAGCCCGCAGGAAATTTTATTTTCTGTTGTATTTTTTGTTGTGCTTCACTTACATAAGAAGCGATATCACGATCCGCAATATCAACATATATCCACCCATTAAGCCTCGCGTTTTCACTTTTAATCGTATCCGGTCCTTCCTGAATACTGATTCGCGCCACTTCACTCAAAGGGATCGTTGCTCCGGTAGAGGTGATTATCGGAAGTACTCTCAGTTCCTCTAATGAATCACGAATTTCTCGAGGGTAGCGAATATTAATAGGATAACGTTCTCTACCTTCTATAGTTTGAGCGATATCCATTCCACCCACCGCAATTTCGATTATTTTTTGAACGTCTTCAATATTAAGACCATATCTGGCTATTTTCAGGCGGTCAATTTCAACATTAATGTAGCGGGCGCTTGCTACACGTTCCGCAAAAGCTGAAACAGTGCCAGGTATACCTTTAAGCAGATCTTCAACTTGCTTGCCCAGGGACTGAATGACGTTTAAATTAGGGCCTGCAATTTTTAAACCCACAGGAGTTTTTATTCCTGTGGCCAACATATCAATTCTAGTTCGAATGGGCATAACCCACGCATTAGATAAACCAGGCAGCTTAACGCGCTCTTCTAACTCCGCACGTAGCTTATCGATTGTCATACCTTTACGCCATTCACTTTTAGGCTTGAATTGAATCGTGGTCTCAATCATCCATAAAGGGGCAGGATCTGTTGCAGTTTCTGCACGTCCAATCTTGCCGAATACAGTTTTTACTTCAGGGACAGTTGCAATCAGCTTATCTGTCTGCTGCAAAATTTGTTGGGCTTTTCCAATGGATATACCGGGAAAAGTAGTTGGCATATACAAGAGATCACCTTCATCCATTTCGGGCATAAATTCCCCACCGAGATGCAACAGAGGCCAACAACCGATTATGAGCAATATGACGGCAATCCCCAAGACCATTTTGGGAAACTTTAAAACGGTTTGTAGTATAGGTCTGTATACTGTGGCCAATGCCTTATTGAGAGGGGTTGATTGTTCAGGTTTAATCTTGCCTTTAATTAAATAACCCATTAGAACAGGTACTAACGTTATTGACAGAATGGCTGCTCCTGCCATAGCGTAAGTTTTAGTATACGCAAGAGGTATAAACAAACGACCTTCTTGTGCCTGCAATGTAAAAACTGGTAAGAAGCTTACAGTGACAATAAGCAAAGAAAAGAACAGGGCAGGGCCTACCTCTATGGCTGATTGTTGTATGATTTCCCACCTATCTTGAATTTGTTTCTCATGCTCAAGATGTTTGTGTGCATTTTCAATCATGACGATGGCTGCATCTACCATCACGCCAATCGCGATGGCAATTCCGCCCAAGGACATGATATTGGCGTTTATTCCCTGCAAATGCATAATAATTAGCGCAATCAAAATACCCATAGGAAGGCTAATGACAACGACTAAGGAAGATCGAAGATGAAAAAGAAAAATCATGCAAATTAACGAAACAACAACAAATTCTTCAATTAATTTGTCATATAAAGTTGCTACGGCGCGTTGAATAAGATTTGCACGGTCATAAGTCTCGACAATTTCGACTCCTTTTGGAAGACTTGATTTAATTTCATTCAAACGTTTTTTTACGTTTTGAATAGTCTCCATAGCGTTTTGGCCATAACGCATCACAATAATACCGCCAACGACTTCACCTTGCCCGTTTAACTCAGCAATGCCACGACGGATTTGAGGGCCAAGCTGCACGGTAGCAACGTCTTTCAATAGAATTGGAACCCCATTTTTATTTAAGCTAATAGGAAGTTGCTCGATGTCCCTTATTGATTTTAAATAACCTTCAGAGCGTACAAAATATTCTGCCTCGCCCATTTCTATGGATGAGCCGCCTACTTCTTGGTTGCCTTTTTGTACGGCGTCGGTGACTTGCTGTAAAGTTAAATTGAAAGCACGCAATCTATTTGGATCTAAGGAAATCTGATACTGGCGTACCATACCACCTATTGGAGCCACTTCTGCTACTCCAGGAATTTTCTGAAGTTCATATTTTAAAAACCAATCTTGGATGCTTCTCAGCTGTGATAAGTCATGTTTGCCTGTTCGATCGACAAGCGCGTATTCATAAACCCAACCCACTCCCGTTGCGTCGGGTCCCAAGGACGCACGAGCATTAGCTGGCAGTTTACTTGACGCTTGATTGAGATACTCGAGCACCCGAGATCGCGCCCAATAAAGATCAGTCCCATCCTTGAAGATGACATATACAAAAGAATCACCGAAGCTGGACTCACCTCTCACTGTTACCGCGCCTGGAACTGATAACATCGCGGAAGTAATAGGAAAAGTGACTTGATCTTCGACTACTTGCGGGGCTTGACCGGGAAATGTAGTACGGATAATGACCTGCACATCAGATAAATCCGGTATAGCATCCACTGCCGTGTTCTTAATCGCATATATACCGGCCAATAGTATCAAAAAACTAACAAGCAACACCAAATGGCGATTCTTTATCGACCATTTAATGGTACTTTCGATCATTGGCTTTTCCCATGATGCGTTTGTTCAAGCTGGATAATCGCAAATTCTTGTTCGGATTTCTTTTCTAAAACAAAATTTACGTGCTCTCCAGACTTGAAGTCTTTTAGGTTGATTTTATCTGAAACCTCAAAATCCATGGACATGGCTGGCATATTTATCTCAGCAATTGCTTCATGTTTGAGTGTGATTAGATGCTTTTCATCATCAATTTTTTCTATGATCCCAATCCCTTTAATTTGGACTGCCTCACCTTCGATTCGTTGAATGCTGGTTCTTAAATTGGCTTCAGAATCAATTAGAAACTGCCCTGATGTTACAACTTGTTCGTCTTTGCCTAATCCCGATAAAATTTCAACCCGTTCGTTCGTTTCTATACCGGTATTTACTTTGCGAACTTGAAAACGTCCTTCTCCTAATGCGACGATGACATGATTCCCCTGGCTACTACGAATTAAAGCTTCAATAGGAATATTGAGAGTATCGGTCTTTGGATCGATAAATAAAGTAATATTAGCGTACATGTTTGGTTTCAATTCATTTTTGGGATTATCGAAGAGAAACCTGATTTTTAAAGTGCGGGTATTAGGATCCAGCTCAGGGTAGATATATTCGACTTTGCCTTTCCAAGTTTTTTCAGGGAATGCAGGTAATTTTGCATTAGCCTCCTGTCCTTGTGATACCCATCCCGCTTGTTGTTCATATATTTGAGCAATAATCCATATGCTCGATAAATCTACTAAGCTCATTAATTCCGTATCTGGTGTAACTCGCATCCCTTCTCGCACATTCAGCTTCTCAATAAACCCATCTTGAGGCGACAAGATATCGATCAATTGATCTGCTTTTTTTGTTTTTTGGACTCGATCAATTTGTTCATCCGTTATTTTGAAAGATTGAAGCTTATGCCGCGCACCTTCAATCAATTCTTTATTCCCGCCCTCGAGCGCAAGCAAGAATTCTCTTTGAGCGCTGATGAGAATCGGGGAATATAATTGAACAAGCAGCTGGCCTTTAGTTACCTTTTCCCCATTTGCTTTAACGGTGAGATTTCTTATCCAACCTTCGGCATAGGTATGAACATGATGAATTTTATTTTCATTTGGTTCGACAGATCCTATCGTTTCAATTTGCCTAGTTAAAGGTCCTTTTTCAACCTTAGCTGTTCGCACACCAAGATTTTGGATTAAAGTAGGGGAAATCTTAATAGTATTGGCCTCTGCCTTGGTTTCAGGTTCAGAAAAAACAGGAACTAAATCCATATTCATTCGAGACTTGCCAGGTCCTGGATAGTGGATTTGAGGCTCCATGGGATCTATCCAATACAGTGGCTTTTTAGTTGCCACTTGTGTTGGCGCGTTGGGGGACCATAGGTTTAAATACGGACCTAAAAATATACCCAGTAAAACGGCAGCAATAATTACCAAGGCCAGTAGCACTTTTTTCATCAAAAGTACCTTTCAACACAGTTATTTACGGTGATTATGTGATTTGCCAATACATGCTCCAAATTAGATTTAGTATAATCCAATTTTAGTATAGATAAGTTCAGTTAAATAACAAAATTGCATGGGTTAGCAGTACTTCTTCAGGCAACACCGCTTCATTGAATTGTTAATATACTCAGAATCTAGTTTAGATTTGGCGTTGATTTACCAATGAAGCTGAGAGTGAAATGCTACCGTGTTACTTAGGCGAAAATTTATCTTTAAGCAGCTTGGCATGAGAATCTCGAGCAAGGCCAGTGCCTTTTTTAAGCGTTTTATTTAAAACTTTATAAATTGCTGGAAGTACGAGTAGTGTTAATAAGGTTGATGAAATGATTCCACCTATGACAACAGTTGCAAGAGGCTTTTGAACTTCTGAACCGGCACCTATATTTATTGCCATAGGCAGAAAACCCAAACTCGCGACTAATGCAGTGGTAAGAATTGCTCTTGTTCTGGTCAATGCGCCTTCAATTATAGCGTCATCAAGCATTTTTCCTTCGTTTTGTAGTTTTTTTATGAATGCAATCATGACTAGACCATTTAATACTGCAACACCTGAAAGTGCAATAAACCCAACGCCTGCGGAAATGGAAAATGGCATACCTCTGAGCCAAAGACCAGCCACCCCGCCCGTTAAGGCAAGTGGAACGCCCGTAAAAATAATAAGTGCAGTTAAGGCAGAGTTGAAAGCAACAAATAACAAAATAAATACAGACAATAATGCAATAGGTACAACAATCATTAATCGTTCCTGAGCGGATATTAGCTGTTGGAATGTGCCACCATAATCAATCCAATAACCTGTGGGCAATTTAATTTTAGATTCTGTGAGTGCTTGTACTTCTTTTACGAAACTACCTAAGTCTCTATCTCGTACATTTGCTGAAATAATAATTTTTCGTTTGCCATTTTCTCTGCTTATTTGATTTGGACCATATGTTACATCAATATCTGCGACTTCTTTTAATGGGATTCGATCAGGCTGTTCATTTTTAGTTTTTGACGGTAAAGGAATAGATAAAAGTTTCAAAGCATTAAGATCTGATCTTAAGTAATCAGGCAGCCTAACAACCAAGTCAAATCGCTTATCGCCTTCGAATATTTTTCCAGCAACTTGGCCATTCATTGCTGTACTTACAACATCTTGAATAGTGGCTATATCTATTCCGTATTGTTTTAGAGCAATCGGATTAGGAACAATATTAAGAAGAGGCAAACCCGTTGTTTGCTCTATCTTAACATCTTTTGCGCCTGGGGTAAGTTTGAGTAAAGCTTCTACATCTTTAGCAAGTTGCAAAAGTTCATCAGTATCATCTCCAAAAATCTTTACTGCTAAATCGCTTCTGACGCCAGAAATAAGCTCATTAAAACGCATTTGAATTGGTTGTGAAAATTCATAATTATTTCCAGGAACATTTTTTAGAACACCTTCCATTTCCCTAATTAGCTGCTCTTTTGATTTTTTTGGATCGGGCCATTCATTTCTTGGCTTTAGCATCACGTAGGTATCCGCAACACTAGGTGGCATTGGATCAGTCGCAATATCGGCTGTTCCAATTTTCCCAAAAATTTCCTTCACTTCCGGTATGGACTTGATGGCCAATTCGACATTTGCCTGCATTTCAACTGATTGAGATAGGCTCGTTCCAGGAATTCTCATAGCATGTAAAGCGATGTCACCTTCTTCTAAGTTGGGCATAAACTCTCTGCCCAAGCTTAAAAATCCAAAAACACTAATTATAAAAATAATGACTGATGCTAGAATAACACTCAGCGGACGTTTCAAAGACCAATGTAAAGCTGGCGAATATAGTTTCTTGAAACTTTTAATAATAATATTTTCTTCTTCACTGACACGTCCTGTCATAAACAAAGCAATGCTTGCAGGGACAAAAGTAAGGCATAAAATGAGAGATGATAATAAAGCCATGACAACTGTGAATGCCATAGGATGAAACATCTTGCCTTCAATTCCTGTTAGAGAAAATATCGGTATATAGACCACTGTAATAATGATGATGCCAAATATACTTGGTTTAATTACTTCCGCAGTAGCAGATGAAACTAGATCAAATCGTTGTTGTTTGCTAAGAGGTGCGCCACTGTCCTTTTGTGCGATACTTAATCGACGTATACAATTTTCAACGATAATAACTGCACCATCAACAATGAGACCAAAATCTAATGCACCAAGGCTCATAAGGTTACCTGATACTTTATTTGCTACCATGCCAGTAATTGTCATAAGCATTGAAATTGGAATAATCGCTGCAGTAATTAATGCTGCTCTAAAATTCCCTAATAACAAAGATAAAATAACAATGACGAGTATTGCACCTTCAACTAGGTTTTTGGTGACTGTTCCAATCGTTTTGTCTACTAAGATAGTACGGTTATAAACTTCCTTTGCGATAACACCATCAGGTAAATTTCGATTAATTTGTTTAAGTTTTTCGGCCACTTCAGTTGAGACTTCTTTGCTATTCTCGCCGATAAGCATCATTACAGTACCAAGAACAATCTCCTGTCCGTTTTGAGTTGCAGCTCCAGTTCTTAGAGGATATCCTAGTTCAACGGTGGCAATATCTTTTATTTTGATAGTGATCTCTTCCCGATTGTCAATCGAAACATTCTCAATTCCATCAATATTCTTTACTTGCCCAGGAACACGTATGAGATACTGTTCGCCATTTTTTTCAATATACCCAGCGCCCACATTACTGTTATTTTTTTCCAATGCGCTGATGACATCTGATATTGTTAAATCGTAAGACAATAACTTGTTGAGATCCGGTAAAATATGTAATTGCTTCTCATATCCACCGATAGTATTTACTTCAATGACGCCTTTAACGTTACGTAACTGGGGACGAATTACCCAATCTTGAAGTGTTCGTAAATCCATAGGAGTATATGGCTTTCCATCAGCGTTTTTAGCATTCGGCAATGCTTCAACAACATACATAAATATTTCACCAAGGCCTGTTGAAATAGGGCCTAGTGTAGGTTCAATGCCAGTAGGTAATTCATTTTTGAGCTGTTGTAGTCTTTCAGTAATAAGTTGCCGAGCGAAATAGATATCCGTTTTTTCTTTAAAGACTACGGTGACTTGAGAAAGACCATAGCGTGAGATTGAACGAGTGTATTCAAGTTTAGGCAAGCCTGCTAAGGCAGTCTCAACAGGAAAAGTAATTCGTTGTTCAACTTCTAAGGGCGAATATCCTTGTGCCGCAGTATTCACTTGAACTTGAATATTCGTTATATCAGGAACCGCATCAATAGGGAATTGATTAAATTTATATATACCTAAGGCTGATAAACCTAAGATGCCAAGTAGTACTAACCAGCGGTGTATAATCGAAAAATGTAAAATTGAATTCAGCATAAATATAATTCTTTAATGATCATGGGTTGCCCCACCTTTTTCTAGCTCTGCTTTGATTATGAAGCTATTTTTGGTGACATAACTAGTTCCAGGTTTAATGCCACTGATAACTTCCACCCATTCACCATCATTTTTTCCCAACTCTAACATCCTAACTTCATATTCATCCCCGTATTGAGCGAATACCACAGTAAAATCTCTAAATTTTTGCAATGCAGAGGTTTTTACTGCTACAGGGACCTCCTCTTTTGAAACGAGCACATCTCCTTTTATGGTAGTTCCAGCTTTCCATAAATTATCACTATTAGTTAATTCAGCAATTGCAAAAGTCGACTGAGTGGCTTCATCAACGATAGGCGATAAAAAATTAATGGTGGAATTAGCGCTGTGCTTCTTATCTAATGTTTGAACTGTTACAGGGTTTCCTAGTTTTATTCTCGATATGTCTTTTGGAAAGGCATGAAACTTGAGCCAAATGGTCGACAAGTCAGAGATAGTTACCAATGGTTTATCCATTGTCAAATCACCTATATTCGTATTGCGAGCAATAACGATACCATCTTGAGGTGAATTGATATTATAGAGTTCCAAAGTGCCATTACTTTCTACTTTAAGAAGGGATTGATCTTTTTTCACGGGCTGACCAACATTTGCAAACAGCTCTTTTACTACACCTGGAAATCGCGCTCTGACATCCACCGTTTTATTTGCATTAAGCACAACTTGACCTGTCAAGCTTACAACTTCATTAATATAAATCGGACCAGCTTTTTCTGTTTCAATCCCAGCAGCTTTAGCTGCTGACGGTGAAATTTTGACTCGACCTTCATAAGAAGGATAATTCCAAAGATAATCGACACCCTTATAGGTGGCTTTAATTTCAACATCAAATGAATGCGGCTCTACAACCGTCTTGTCACTACTGAGATAGTCTTGAGAAGGCGTAAAATCGAAATTATCCACTTCGCCATCAATTCGTTTTAAAGCTATATTCAATTTTACATCGCTAGGGTTGATAGGGATGTTTTTATCATATAAATATATTCTAAATTGTGGTGGGGTATTCGTTTCATAAATGGTTACTTCTGCTGCCAAATTATCTTTTTTGAGTAACTTGCCATTATGAGGGCCACGTTCGGATTCGTGTTTGAGTGAAGTGGTGTCAGTGGTCTCTGCTGCGAATGAAGAGCTAATAAATCTAAATGCATGTTCGGTTGGATAAAAATACAGGTTACCCGCAAAATGACATATTAATAATGCAGTCAAGTATTTTCTTTTAAGCATAATTAACGTCCTTGTCATTTTCAACAGTTACTATTCTTGGCTTATCTAACTTAACTATAGAATAGATATCAATAATAATTGAAGAAATCGTTATTTATGGCTATGGATGTGATGAATATCAGGATAATGAGGATGTGAATGTCTTATCGGTCGATGCTTGTGGACGTGAGTATGTGGTTCATTTAAATCATCAAGTAATTGTTCGTGTTATAGTAAGAACACCCCGATTGATGAACCCAGGTAAAATAGACCGGCAAGTAACCATGGTTGAATTTCGGTAAGCAGGATTTTAGCAAATGGCATACTCGAGCCAAATAGGATAGCTGCCAAAATGGCATATAAAAACCCGGAATTCTTTTGTATAGATGGCATGTTAGAAATGCTTTTTAAAAAGGGTTTAATAAATATTAGCTTAGTTTGTGGTAGCGAGCGTATGTTTTAAACAAACTCATATTTGAAAACCATCTTACCTTGATGATTGATCACAATATTATTCATTGGAAAGTTTAGAACAAAAAAACCTAGACTCCGAAATCCATTCTTTGTAACATGCATAACATATTTTTTTTGAATTACTATTTATCATATAACATGCTAATTTGTTAAAAGTGTAATTCGCTAAATTCGCTAAATTTGAGGAAGCAATGTATGAAATATGGATATTTAACAATTCGTTCAATGATTTTTTCTTTTTTAACGCTATTTTTGTGTCAATACTCTATAAGCGCTCATGCGCATGAAAGTCATGCTCACCCGCTAGAAAAGCAAGAAATTATTGATAAAGCTAACAAAGTTATAGAGATGGCAATAGATCAGAAAAAACTAGAACCCACATGGAAAGATGCCAAAATGGTCGAGGCCAAAGTGTTAGAAGAAAAAGGTGGGCAATGGCTAGTTCAGTATAATAATCCTAGCGTTAACGCCGAGAATAAAAATCTATTTATTTTCTTTTCGCTAGACGGGAAGTATGCTGCTATGAATCACACTGGTAAATAGGAAAAAATATGCTCAATATTCCTTTTCCACTTCACCCTGTTTTTGTTCATTTTACTGTGGCTTTAAGCTTTACTTCATTTGGCGCTTATGTACTTGCCTATCTTTTGCCGCATGGCAAACTAAAAAATGATTTAAGTGTCTCAGCTGTGTGGATGTTATCTTTTTGTTTTTTGGCAAGCCTGTTAACTATCGCTTTTGGGTTTCTGGAATTTAATACAGTTAAGCATGATATGTTGGTCCACATGCCAATGTTAGACCATAGAAATTGGGCGCTTGCTACTGCTCTTGCTTTATTAGGCTGTACGATATTCGCGTTGAGAGGATACTTTAAAAATAAAATTCATAGCGCCCCACTTACAGTTGGTTTTTTTGTTTTGGTTGGTATGGTAGGTACTACAGCCTATAAAGGTGGAGAACTCGTTTATCATTATGGTTTAGCAGTTAAATCAAATACTGAATTAAGAGAGTTAAAACAAAATGAACAAAAGCAGCAACAAGAAAATATTTTTCAACCCAATGCTGAAATTTCAAAATGAAAAATATATATCCTATTTTAATATTGACGGTATGTTGGTCTTTAACCGCGATGGCAGAACAAATCAGTGGATTTGAGCAGCCCGACGATCCAAATGTTTGTGTTCCAACTATATCTTACCATTCACCGTTTCAAAATTACCAACCACAAGGTCCCATAAAACTTCAATCGTGGTTTAAAGCAAACGAATCAGTGACAAATCAACCTATGGATCATACGCAACATATGAATATGCCGATGGGCGACACTGCCGCACCATCTAAAGCTGATTCACATTCAAATCATCAAATGAAAGGAAGTGAATAAAACATTATGGGGCACCTGGATCGATACTTTAAAATTCCAATCATTTTAACAATTTTACCCCATTTATTTTTAAGCGGTTGCAGTACATTTTCCAAGGATGGTGGCTTCAACGAAGTTAGTTCATTTGTTACTGATCGACTACATCAACAACCGGTTTGGCTGCGTACAGATGAAGAAAGGGCTCAGCATCAACAAGCTGTTAACGCTATCTTATGTGAAACTTTATCTGTAGACGAAGCAGTTCGTGTTGCATTTATCAATAACCCGTCATTGCAAAAATCGCTGACTGAATTAGGCATTGCAGAAGCAGAGTTGGTGCAAGCAGGTAGGGTTCGTAATCCTGGTATTTCTTATACAAAGCTATCACCTGTCAGTGGTGAATATGATATAGAGCGCAGGATTTTATTTGATGTGATGAGTCTTTTAACAATGCCTATGCGTTCTGCCATTGAAAAACAATATTTTCAACAGGCTAAATTGCAAGCTGCTATAGATATAATGGATATCGCAGCAAAAACAAGAAAAGCCTATTATTCAGCAGTTGCTGCAGAGCAGATGGTGAAATATTTAGAAAAGGTGAACCAAGCATCGCAAGCCAGTGCTCAATTAGCATTACGTATGGCTGAGGTTGGGAATTGGAGTCGTTTGCAACAAGCAAGAGAACAAGCCTTTTACACGGAAACAACATTGCAACTTGCTGATGCAAAATTGGTAGCTTTGCAAGAACGAGAGCATTTAACGCGCTTAATGGGGCTTTGGGGGGAGCAGATTAATTATAAGCTTCCAGAGCGCTTACCAGATTTGCCTTTATCAGTTGTCGAATCACATGAGCTTGAGAAACAAGCTCTTATGTCACGTCTTGATGTGCAAGCCATAAGGCATGAAATTGAGAGTAAATGCAAAGCTTTAGGATTAACCAAAGCAACCCGTTTTATCGATGTCTTTGATTTAGGTTACGTGCGTAATAGTTCAGATGAGGAACCTCATCAAACTGGGTATGAAATAAGTTTAGAAATCCCCTTATTTGATTGGGGTGATGCAAAAGTCGCAAAAGCACAGCAAATTTACATGCAATCCGTATGGCATTTAAGAGAAATCGCAATCAATGCACGCTCTGAAGTACGTGAGGCTTATCAGGTGTATCGTGTTCATTATGATAAAGCAAAATTTTATAGAGATGATGTGGTTACCTTAAGAAAGCTGATACTTGATGAAAGTTTACTGCGTTATAATGGCATGTTAATAAGCACTTTTGAATTGCTTGCTGATGAACGCGAACAAATTATGAGTGTGAATGCTTATATAGAAACTTTGCGTGATTTTTGGCTTGCAGAAACAGATTTACAAACTGCCCTGATGGTTAAATCACCTCATAGTGCAGTGGATTAAGAGGATAAAATGGTTTCAAGTCGTAGACGAGATTTTATAAAAAATGCAGCAAAAGGAGCAGTCGGGTTAGGCGTTGCTTTTGCCGCAACCTCCGTCAGCAGAGTTGCTCTTGCTGCTTTACCTGAAATAGCAACTGTTAATGGTCCAAAAACATTACCTCCAGCGCTTCCTGATAGTGGCCGCCCTTTTCATCCTGTTGTGACGTTAAACGGTTGGTCATTACCTTGGCGCATTAAAAATGGCTGGAAGGAATTTCATTTAGTTGCAGAGCCTGTGATACGGGAATTTGCTCCTGGAATGAAAACGCACTTATGGGGTTACAATGGCCAGTCACCTGGGCCTACTATAGAAGTTGTAGAGGGCGATAAGGTGCGCATTTTTGTGACTAATCGACTCCCTGAGCACACGACTATCCACTGGCATGGGCAGCCGCTGCCTAATGGTATGGACGGGGTAGGGGGCTTGAACCAGCCTCAAATCAAGCCAGGTAAAACTTTTGTGTATGAATTTGAAGCTATGCGAAGTGGAACCTTCATGTATCATCCGCATGCTGATGAAATGGTTCAAATGGCCATGGGCATGATGGGATTTTGGGTAACGCATCCCAAAGATCCAGATTTTATGAAAGTTGACCGTGATTTCTGTTTTCTGCTGTCATCTTATGATATTGATCCTGGCAGCTATACTCCTAAAATCGCTACTATGACCGATTTTAATTTATGGTCTTTTAATAGTCGCGTTTTCCCCGGTATTGATCCCCTGGTTTGTCGACAAAATGATCGTGTGCGAATTCGCGTTGGTAATTTAACAATGACAAACCATCCTATTCATTTACATGGAATGGAATTTGTTGTTGCAGGTACTGATGGTGGCTGGATTAGGCCTGAAGCGCGTTGGCCTGAAGTCACAACAGATATAGCTGTTGGGCAAATGCGAGCTATAGAATTTGATGCATATTTACCTGGAGACTGGGCATTTCATTGCCATAAATCACATCATACCATGAATGCAATGGGTCATGATGTGCCTACGATGATTGGTGTTGATACGAAAGATATTAACAATAAAATAAAAAATCTTATTCCAGACTATATGTCAATGGGCGAAAATGGTATGGCTAGCATGGGTGAGATGCAAATGCCTTTGCCAAAAAATACACTTCCGATGATGACCGGCAATGGTCAATTTGGGCCTATAGAAATGGGCGGGATGTTTACCGTAGTTAAAGTACGTGAAAATCAGAAACCAGGCGACTATAGTGATCCTGGTTGGTATCAAAACCCTAAAGGAACTGTGGCTTATGAGTGGACAGGAAGCGTCGATAAACCACATCGAGCTCATACTGACACTAAAATGCCAAATAGCATGGAGCTAAAAGTACGTAAACCACATTCGCATAAACATAAATGCGAATGATTGACCTGATCACTTAATAGAATGTCATAAACTTAGTATCGATTAGGAGGCGTGTATTACCCAGTAAAAATTATGATACATTTGCAACATGCTATTTAACTTACCTAATCGTGTGTAGAGTGTTTACTATAAAAGTTCAAATACTGTAAATAGATCCGATTTGTTACAACAACACAATACAAACTGTTGTTGCCTATAAATGCAATGATAACTTTAACTTTCGTAAATCAATTATTTAAGACATAGATTGTTTAAACGAGTACTTATACTTTTAAAATGTAACTTTAAACTTGAAAGGGGTAAAAAAATGCATAATGGAAAGACAATTACTTTGCTAGTGCTCGTTAGCTTGGGACTAGGTGCGCATGCTGTGAATGGAATGGATTACCAAGGAATGGATAAACCAGATCATAAAGTGATGACCGTTCAAAAAGAAATGAAAGAGATGGATAAAAAAATGATGGATGCTATGGGGGACAAAGATAAAATGTATGATAAACGTTTTATGGAATTAATGATTTCACATCATGAGGGTGGAATTAAAATGGCTAAGGATGCAATAAATAACTCAGAAAGGAGCGAAATAAAGGATATGGCTAAAAAAATAATTGAAACTCAAAAGAAAGAAATAAACCAAATGGAAGGGTGGAAGAAGTCTTGGTATCAGGAATAATCCTAAACTTTTATGGGGGCCGCGAAAGGGATTGCTTGCTTTGCGGCTGCCTAATCATTTAAAGCTCAGGGATAGGCCTATATCAGTATGTTTTTAAAAAATTTTAAATGGCGCCCACCCAACCCCGTTAATTTTACGCTCACTAGATATAAATAACTCAACTGATCTTAACTAAGTTTATCAACTTTAGTCGGTAAGTACATAGGAATATCGCGCCTCTGCTGGATAAGTCTCATCAGAAGTCCGCTTACTAGGAATAACTTGTCGCGCATGTCGGGGTCACCGCGTTTGTCTATGGGAATGCTGGGGCCATATCTACAAATAATTGTTGCGCAAAACACAAAACAACATATGAGTGCCCAAACTCAATGTGTGACTTTTGTACGCCGACAATTATGTTTGCTATGATTCATTTACATATTCCTTAACCCTGTCCCAATCGTAACCTTACTTCTGGTACTCTAATATACTGATTTGTATAAATTTTCACCCTATTGTGTCCCACAGAATTGTTGCGACAGTGTCTCAAGATTTGAAATAAGGTTTGAAAAGGTATTTCACATTAAAATACGCGCATCAAATGAATCATCTAAAAAGCTGAGCACACAACGGTTTACTGCAACCCCTGCCTAACGACATAGACGGAGTATGGCTTAAATCAGCCTCAAATCAACTCAGGTAAAACTTTTGTGTATGAATTTGAAGCTATGCAAAGTGGAAGCTTCATGTATCATCCACATCCAATGGTAGGCATCCCAAAGATCCTAATAAAATCAGAAACCAGGAGACTAAAGTAATTCTCGTTGGTATCAAACCCTAAAGGTACGGTGGCTTATGAATGGACAGGAAGCATTGATAAGCCACATCGAGCTCATTTAGATTTTAAAAAGCAAAATGATGTGGAACTAAAAGTCCGTAAACCCCTTTCTCATAAACATGAATGAAGTTTACTGAGTCTATGCTTTTAGTGTTTTGCCATTTTTTTGCAAGATTCAGCGCATTCCCAGCAAATTTTGGCACATTCCTTCATCAAGTCATCATCTTTACCTATTTTTTCACAATCCTCAGCACAATTTTTACAGGCTTGAGCACAAACATCGCAAGTTTTAGGATGTAAATTTGAGGTTCGTAGCATAAAATCTGCGCTAGTTTGGCAGATTTGAGCACAATCAAGCAGGATATTAATGTGCTTTGGATCTGAATGTTCATTGCCTTTTTTTAAACAATGATTAATGGTCTCCGTGCATTTAGTATGGCATTCTAAACAGTTGTCAATGCAGCTGCGAATTTCGCTGCTTACTTGGTGTGGCATATATTATCTCCTTCTTTGGTAGATAGTCACATAAAGATAGCATACTTAAAGAAGTATATTTTATTACCATTATAAAAATATACAGGGAAAACTCACTTGAATGTTATTTTAACTTTGCAAAAAAATCGCATTGTTGCTTAAATTAATAAATCTGTTTTCATTTAGAATTTGGGAACAATTTTGAGGGTTATAAGATGATGATGGAGCATATGGGTCATTATATAGGGTTCGGGCTAGGAATTTTATTAACTATTATTGTAGGAGTAATAATTGTAAAAGTAATGAAAAAGTAAGGCTTTTACTATATCGATTAACAATAAAAATTTTAACCTATTTTTTCTAAATGAAACTAATTTCTCTTGCGCAACCCATAAATCAGGCAAGTAGTACCAGGATTTTGTTAAATATGTGGGATGAGTTTAGAGCCTGAAAAAGTAGCTTCTTTGATAAAAGAAGATGATGAATTGATTGATATGAATCGTAGATTTTGGATTGCAGCGTTTTTATCTCTTCCTTTACTAATTATAAGTATGATCATTTTTTGGATGAAAAATGGCAGAATTACATTGTAATGCAACCTTTTTTTAATTGGGCTTAATTTAGTTGTCGACACCAGTAGTATTGTGATGTAGCTTACCATTTTTTTACCTGCTTGGTCTTCTTTACAAAATCGTAGTCTACACATGTTCACATTGATCGCACTATGCGTCGGTATTGTTTATGGTTATAGTTATAGTGTTATTGTAATGCTGATGTCTAACATATTAATGGAGTAGATTAATAGGGGGAAAAGTAATTGAAGTTATTTTAAACCTGCTGCCCTTATTACCTATTAGTTTTACTTGGTCAGGTACTAGAGCTCAGGGATAGATCACGTTCAAATATGCATAGAACGACAATTCCTCTTCCTGAAGTTTAAGTTGGCGATATGTTAAAAGTTCGACCTGGTGAAAAGTTACTGTCGATGGTGTGCTCACCGGGGAGAGCAGTGTTGAACAATCGATTATTACGCGTGAATCTGTTCCCGTGGAAAAGTATGGGTTAATTCCTCTCTAGTAGCAATCACGATATTAGTGATTGCCGTGGCCGTTAGAGCGTTGATGCCCTGAATAATGCTCATCATAGTCGTGATTTATAAAATCATAACGTTGGTGTTTATAATGATTTAAATCATATCCGTACCATTCATTCCAATTGTTGCGACCATCACGATTCTCGTGGGTGGCATGGTGTCCATTATGATGACCGCCGCCGCCACCATGGTTTCCTGCGTCATGTCCACCGTGTGGCCCCCCATATGCGACAGAAGAGAGAGCAAATCCTAGCACCAATAATACATTTAATAAAATTGTTTTTAAAACCATAAAACCTCCCTTTATAAAAGCAAAGGTATTCCTATTTTGGTATGCACTCCATCACGATTTTTTGCTTACCAGGAAAAGCATTTCCACTGCATGCAAGATGTAATTTATCCTGTCCTTTGACGGAAAATGCAGCAATAGCTATATTAGACCCAGAATCATTTGGCACCGTGAATTCGTTTCTAGAATTAGGTTTAATTTTAAAATAACCTGCTGGTACTCCGCCTCTAAAAAGTTGAGCATTTATTTCAGTATTTTCGAAAGCAGGTTTTTTTGCAGTTGAATATTCTAGGGAATAAGTTACATGAGAGGAAATAGCATTTTCACTAATTAACAGGACTGCTATTCCTAATGCTACCAATGAGGATGCACGCTTTTTATGCCACATAACTTCCTCCCATAATTTTACATTATCACGTTTGATATGCCTTTGTTGTGTAGGCTCACATAATTGAGCTGTTTAATGAAAATTGTCCCTTTTATAAAAAAAGCGACCTGATAGTTTTAAATTTGATTGAAATAACTTTTAACTTAAAAACGTTTTAAGTTAAAATATTCTTTATTTAAAAGATCGAATGTGTGACCGCAATTTTTGTGCATTTTTACTTAAGGAAGTAACCCTCCATAGAAGTATGTAATAACGCTGAAAGTTTATCCATGACCTACAACCAAGTTGATAATACACTGCAATTTATAGCCTAAAGCTATCACCATTTCCTCGTCGTTTAATCGTATCTTTTCATGTTCTACCCTCGTTTAAGGGGGCTTTACATTATCTCTAAAGCAGGTTGGATAAAAATGCCGGTGCAGGTCAGCGTCATAAAGCAAAGACAGGTATTTAAAGCTCTCGATAGCTTCAAGCGCTAATAACATCTAACAAAGCGCGCATGCAAGCTAGATAACTCCTTGTGTTTTCTTAGACAAATCTGTTTTTTCTATATATTATTTATTTAGGTACATAAAAGTACTTTCAAAATGTTAATAGTATAGCCAATGAATTTTATACTAAGCTGTGAGTATTGTAGTGCACCTCATTTAAACCGGTCCACTTAGTTGTTAATTAACGGCTAGTACTATGACTATTATCTAAAGCCGGAAATATCTCTGAAGTTATTTTTTCATTTACTTCGAGATTAAAGCAAAATGTTCTGAGATTTCTAAATGTCTTGTTTAAAATTTATTGATGGATGCCAATCATTTGTCAATGATATTTAAAAAGTAGGAAGCTGTAGAAGAGAAGTCAACATTATACGGTCGGTTGCTTAATGCACTGAAGCGAGCAAATAATCTAATTATATACAAACTTAAAAATATAAATTTAAGAGTAACATTTGTTATGGAAAATATGCTCGACAAAATTAAGCATAGCGTAAGAAATATTTTTAAAATCAACCGTAAAAATGTAATTATAAAAACTAATGATGTTAATTTTAGTATGGATGAAAATTCCGATATATCCATGATTCCCATTATTAATTACCATGTTATTGTGATTTGTGGACTCTTGTTTTTGCTCGTTGCTGGGATATGGGCAAACTTTGCAGTAATGGATGTCGTTACTGTCGGGCAAGGAAAAGTCATTCCATCCAGTAATATGCAAGTTATACAAAATCTAGAAGGCGGAATTATCAAAGATATCTTAGTTAAAATTGGAGATGTCGTCTCGCCTGAACAAGAGTTGATGATTATTGATGATACTAGGTTTGTCTCATCGCTTAAAGAAAGCGAAACCCAAATTTATGGGTTAAAAGCAAAAATCGCACGATTAACTGCTGAGTCCAATGATGCTGAATTATTATTTCCTAAAGACATAGAGGATAAATATCCTCAATATGTAACTTCCGAAAGAAATTTATATCATTCAAGTGAAAAAGAACTTGAAGTTAAATTGAATATTCTTCAAGACGAAGTCAAACAGAAAAGTCAGGAATTAATTGCATCAAAAGGAAAAAAGGAACAGATACAAAGAAGCCTAGAGCTTGTGAAGAAAGAATTTGAACTAACGCAACCACTAGCAAAGTCAGGAGCTGTTTCGCCAGTTGAGGTCTTACGACTTGAAAGAACAGTCAATGATTTACAAGGAGATTTGCAGCAAACTGAACTATCTATTCCTAAATTGGAAGCAAGCTTATCTAGCGCTAAAAGTAAGATGAATGAATTGCGTGCTTCAGATAAGACCGAAGCATTAACCGAGCTGAATAAAGCAAAAGCAGAATATAACAAGTTAGTGGAAACGACAAAAGCTGCCACAGATCGAGTTACTCGGACGATTGTTCGTTCACCAGTAAAAGGAATCATCAATCAAGTTAAAGTAACAACTGTGGGAGGCATTATTCAACCTGGACAAGACTTACTTACAATAGTTCCGTTGAATGATACTTTAGTGATTGAAGCTAAGATTCGCCCTGTTGATATTGGATTTTTAAGACCAGGATTACCAGCTACTATAAAGGTGTCTGCCTATGATTTTTCTATTTATGGTGGTTTAAAGGGTACAGTGGAGCACATTAGTGCAGACACTATTAAAGATGAAAAAAAGAATCCTTTCTATGTGATTCGTGTTCGAACTTCAGGGCGTAATTATTTATTAGGAAAGCATGGTGAAAGATTAAATATTATCTCCGGCATGAGCGTAACTGTTGACGTTTTGACAGGACATAAAACAGTATTAGAATATTTGCTCCAGCCCATCATAAACGCAAAGCAAAGTGCGATGAGGGAAAGGTAAATGATTTTAATTTGATAAGTAAATTTACGAAGTCATTAAGCCTTAATAACATGTCGCTTCAAAGATAAATATGAATGACGAATAAAATTAAGTGAGATGAAAAATAACAATGAAAGTCCATGTTTAACCAGCTCATGCCGCAAGCAAAAATGAAATAGATTCTGTTAACCTTTGGATGTAAGTCCAAAAGAGATCGATGCATGTGTTAATTGCATATAATACTAAAACATTAAAATTGTTGTAATGAGTTGATATATCCGCAGTCCATTCTTTGCTTTTCGCCTACATGCTTGTAGCTAAACAGTTAAGGACTCCCAAAGCTAATATTAAATACGTTATAAATGAATTCGCGGTCAAATTGAAGCTATCGAATGCGCACTGGAGGGTGAAAAAGACTGCACAGAAGTCTTACAGCAAATTGCTGGCGCTCGCGGCGCCATCAACGGCCTGATGGCGGAAGTGATCGAAGACCACATGCACGCTGCCAACCCGTCAGACCGACGCCGAACGCACGAAAGGCGCCGAAGAGCTGATCGACGTCGTTCGTGCCTATCTTAAATAACTGAAGGAAGACCGACATGACTTTGCACCACGATGACAATGACACGGTCCAGTGCGACTTGGGCAAGCAAGCAATGAGCCGTACGTCGGTTCCTGCCGCGCACGATGATCATGCGGACCACGACCATGCGCACGCATTCGAATGGCTAGAGGCGCTACGCATCCTATTCGTCGCCCTTGCTGCAGCTGCGGTGTGGTTCCGTCTTTGGGAACCCTTTACCGGTGTCAGCGTGATCGGGGTAGCCGGTGTACTGGTCGGTGGCTGGCCAATTTTCAAGGAGGCTTTCGAAAACAGCATCGCGCGGCGGATGACGATGGAGCTATCCATGACCATCGCCATCGTGTCGGCCGCCGCGATTTCCGAGTTTTTCACGGCGCTGGTGATTACGCTTTTCGTGCTGGTCGCAGAAGTGCTGGAAGGCATGACCGTCTCTCGCGGTCGCAGTGCGATTCGGGATCTGCTGGATTTCTTGCCGCGCGCCGTCGCGGTCCGGCGTGCCGGTGCGATAACGGAGGTAGATGCCGATTCGCTCGCGGTTGGCGATGCGGTTCTGGTCAATCCAGGCGGCCGCATTCCGGTAGACGGCACGGTGATTTCCGGCCATTCATTTGTGGACCAGGCGCGTATTACAGGTGAATCGCTGCCGATCGAGAAGACGGCAGGCGCTGCTGTCTATGCGGGTTCGATCAACCAGTCTGGGGCGCTGGAAATCCGCGCCGAGCGCATTGGCCGCGACACGAGTTACGGCAAGATCATCGAGGCGGTCGAGCAGGCAGAGCGTTCCCGCGCCCCAGTGCAGCGCCTAGCGGACCAAATGGCAGGCTATCTGGTCTACCTTGCGCTTGGTGCCGCAATTCTGACTTATCTCATCACTCAGAACATTTACTCGACCATCTCGGTAATCATCGTGGCCGGCGCCTGTGGCATCGCGGCTGGTACCCCGCTTGCCATTCTCGGCGCAATCGGGCGAGCCGCGCGGGCCGGCGTCATTATCAAGGGCGGATTGTTCCTGGAACAGCTAGGCAAAGTGAACACGGTGGTCTTGGACAAAACGGGCACCTTGACCTTTGGGGAACCCGAGGTTCAAAAGGTTCTTCCTTGCCCCGGCGTGACAGAGGAAGCCTTGCTCGACGCTGCCGCATCTGCCGAACTACGCTCTGAGCATCCGCTTGGCAAAACCATCGTCGCCTGCGCGCGGGCGCAAGGTCGTCCCCTATCTGAACCCGAACGCTTCGGTTACACCCCAGGGCGCGGCATTGATGCGGCGATTGCCGGTGAGCTTGTATTGGTGGGCAATCAAGCATTGATGCAGGATAATGGCATTGCGGTATCCCAGGCACTGCTCAAGGGACATAAGAACGCATCTGAGATATACGTGGCACGAGGTGGGCAATTACTGGGCGCGATCGCGGTTGCCGATACCGTACGGCCGGAAGCCCGGCAAGCCATCGACGCAATCCATCTTATGGGTATCAAGACGATCCTACTGACCGGTGACGCTAAAGTTGTGGCGCATGTCGTGGCTCAGCAATTGGGTATAGACGAAGTAGCTGCCGATCTCATGCCGGAAGACAAGCTCAACTACGTCAAGCGCTTGGTGGCGAAGGGTCGAGTCGTTGCGATGTTGGGTGATGGCGTAAACGATGCACCGGCTTTGACTGAAGCCACCGTAGGCGTAGCGATGGGCTCGGGCACCGACGTGGCGCGCGACAGCGCGGATGTAGTGCTTCTAGGCAATGATTTAGTCAAGTTTACCGAGACGCTAGCACTTGCCCTACGTACCCGTCGCATTATCTGGCAGAACTTTATCGGAACGGTCGTGGTTGACGTTGTGGGCGTCGGCTTGGCCGCGTTTGGCTTGCTGAACCCGCTATTTGCCGCGTTCATCCACGTCGCCTCTGAGATGGCCTTCATCCTTAACTCGACCCGGCTGCTGCCGAACCGGGTCGGTGGTAAGCGTGCGAATCATTAAGTGGGCGGGTAGTGGCCCAGACGGAGGCAGGCGAGTCGATGAAACTAAAATCGCCCTGTATCGATGCTTGCCGGATTGATACACGAACACATTGGTGTACAGGCTGCGGCCGCACAAGCGTGGCAGAAAATGACTCCCAACCGGCAACGATCTGTGCTGGCTGATTTAGAACATCGCGTTACTCGTTTGCGTGCCGGGCAGCTCTGAAGCTAAATTTGGCGCCTGAGAGGATGAAGAGACGGAAGCAGAACTAGAAGCCGCCCAAAAGCATTATAATGAATTATTTAAAAAGTTAACCGTTAAATCACAGTCGCTCTCTGTTTCAAATTTAAATTTTGAGGTAAAAGTAGGTCACCCAGCCGAGCAAATTATTTATTACGCGGAAAATAACGATATCGATCACATTGTTATGGGCCATGGGGGTAATACTTTTTTTCATCGGCTTTTATGGGGATCAGTTGCGAAGCAAGTCATGATTTATGCTCATTGCGTTATAACTATAGTAAGATGATGAATTATCTTTACGAATTATCGTGGCAAAAACTTGCACTACAATCTAGCAAAAGTTCTTCAAATGAGAAATATTCTAGCGAAAATTAAACTAGCTTATGTAAAATTAGATCGAGAAGTAATGACGCTTTGGTTTTCTTTAAAACATCCCGATACCCCCTGGTATGTAAAGTTACTTGCGATGTTTGTAGTAGCGTATGCACTTAGTCCAATCGATCTCATCCCGGATTTTATTCCTGTGATTGGTTTGTTGGATGATCTGATCATCATTCTTGGAAGTATTTGGCTATTGTTTAGGTTAGTGCCCAATAAAGTACTTGAGGAATGTCGGGCTCTAGCAGATTCATATCTTCAGAAGAAGAAAAAACCTATCAGTTATTTTGGTCTCATTGTTTCGACAGTTTGGATTTTAATAATCTACTTAATTGTTAAATTGCTATCATAGAGCTAATAAACTAAAAATTTTAGATTTCAGTGGGCCAAAATAGTGCCTTCGGTTAAAATTGCGGGAATCACAAAATTTTCTTTAAAAATATTTAATATCAAATTGCATATAATAGATATTCTATGCAAATATTTTGAAATTATACTATATCTTGAGTGTTAGTTTGTTATAATCAACAAGCTAAGTCATTTTTACAATTGATTCAGATAAACGCCCCATACTAATTGAAGCCATCCCAGATCAAAGTGTTTGATTTAACTGCGCTCATCAGGTTTGGAGCATGGATGTTTTGAAGTGGATGTTCCGGAAAACCTAATGCATGATAATAAAATTTATCACGCTTTCTGAAGTGGACATCTAGCTTGGACTGCGAAAGCATAAAATTTAATAATAGAATTAAGTATGGCAATAACACATTGTGGTTTAGATTTCGGTACCAGTAATTCAACACTGGCAATATCTGCGTATTCTAAAGCATCATTAATAGCTCTAAGTGAGGGATCTCCTATCCTTAAATCAGCTATTTATTTTGATTCAGAAGCTAAAGAGCACTTTATCGGGCAATGTGGGATAGATCGCTATTTGGACGATGGTAAAGGTAGATTAATGCTGTCTTTGAAAAGCATTTTAGGTTCTGCCTTATTAAATGAAAAAATTGCAGTATGCGGAAAATGGATAACATACCGAGATATTATAGGTTTAGTAATCAAATATATTAAGGATACTGCTGAAAATCAATTAAATACGGAGCTCACCCAAGTCGTATTAGGACGGCCTGTGCGTTACCATGATACTAACGATGCAAAAGATAAGTTAGCACAGGATACAATGGAACTTATCATGAAGGAGCAAGGGTTTAAAGAAGTTGTCTTTCAATTTGAGCCAATAGCAGCCGCTTTAGATTATGAAAGTACCATTTCTAATGAGCAGCTAGCATTGATTATTGATTTAGGCGGGGGTACTTCAGACTTTACAATAATTAGGCTGAATAATAAAAATAAAACAATAAACCGAAAAACAGATATTCTTGCCAACTGCGGTGTACACATAGGTGGCACTAATTTTGACAAAGATTTGAGTTTTCATACCATTATGCCTTTGTTGGGTAAAGGCAGTACCGTTCGAGGGATGAACGGTGCAAAACTTGAAATGCCTGCTTCACTGTATTTTGACTTAACATCATGGCATTTGCTAAACAATTTATATTCCATTAAAAATATTAATAACATTAAAGATTTATACTTGGTGTCTGATCAAAAGCATTTAATCAAACGTGCCATAACGGTGCTACAGAAAAAATTGGGCCATTATTTGCTGCAGGCATCTGAAAGTTCAAAAATCAGGTTAAGCACCGTTTTAAATGATACCATTAATATATCCAAAGTTGAGCATGGCCTTGCGGTATCTGTCTCTCGAAATGATTTTGAATCCTATTGCCATAATCTAATCAATATATTGCAAAAGACGATACAAACCACGCTTTCTACAGCAGGGGTCAATGCAAACCAAATTGATTCAATATTTTTAACCGGCGGTACCACGCAAATCCCGGTGGTACATCAGATGATAATAAGTATTTTTCCAAATTCACAATTTGTGATTGGTGATGTATATGGAAGCGTAGGGAAAGGACTTGCTATCATTGCCGAAGAATTGTGGGCATAAATCGTCAATGACACCGAATTTGGCCTTTTCAAATTACGATTGTTCGATCTTCACTAAAGGTGGTTATAGACGTAATCACCTTTATCGACAAGATCAGGCGCCTTGATACCACCACTTCCATGTAAGGTTTCGGTAACTAGTCGCTCGTAAATTTCATTTTGTCCTGCTGGCGAAATTACTTTTAAGGATTCTAGGCGTTTATCAATACCAAAGAGACGCTCAATCACCCAAGCTACTAAATATTGAGCAGAAAGACATCCGCCTGCGGTAGCAACATTTCCATTACAAACAAACGGTTTGTCAATTACTTCAACGCCCATAGCTTGTAATTCAGATTTTGCTTCTGGATGCGTTGTTGCTGGACCATTATTTAAAAGCCCTAACTTAGCTAATATAAATGAGCCTGCACAAATGGATCCAATCAGCTGTTTTTGAGAATTTAACGAAAATGTCTCTAGAAATATCTTATCTTTTATAACCGTACTTATGCCTATTTTTCCACTTGAAAATAATACAACGTCGGCATTATTCGCTTCCATAATATTTCCATGAGTTGTAACAAGCAGACCGTGAGTTGATTGGTGTTGTTCTTTTGTGCCTAATATTTTAACCTGCCAATCCGTTTTATTTCGGCAGAGAATATCCCACATCAAAAATAGATCTATATCGGTAAAATGATCAAAGATGACTATCGCAATTTTTTTCATGATTACCCCTCTTCATTAATCGAGACAATTTCAGAATTAATTCCATCATTTCTTCTTCACTACGTCTATTTATTGTTTAATTTCTTAAGTTGATCGCTTTATCAAAAGTATACTAAACAATACTCTTTAATATGCTTTTAATATTGTTCCTCAATAAAGAATGATGCCCTTCGTTTTCGATTAGGTTTAGCTTCGCACCAGGAATCGTATTTTCGTATACTTTGGCATGAGAAATGGGAGATTGAGAATCCAAGGAGCGATGCCAAATTTGAATAGGATATTTAATTTTTTCTAATTCAAATCCCCATGGTTTGAATAGCAATTTCATTTCATCACTAGGGCCTGCAATACCATTTCTAAATGCTTCAATTGTGCTATCAATGATTGCTTTTCTTTGCTCAACATCTTTAAAAAAAGCTTGATCGACTTCAGGCAAGCTTTTTACCATTTGTGACATCATTTTGTCGGATGTCTTAACGTTAGTATCGTCAGCCACATCATTAAGCTAGGTAGCCAGGGCATTATACCTAACAACCAATTCTAGTTTGTCTTCTTTCAAATCCACTTGATAAAACTCCAACTACCTTGCGTTGTAGTCTTGAATCAAAAATATCCTCTGACGGTGGTTTCAATGTCATCCAGATGTACTCGCTTTTGCGTCATACTGTCACGCTCACGGATGGTCACCGTATTAAAGAGCGCCGGATCCCCATCTTTACCGATGGTTTCAAAATCAATGGTAATACATAAGGGGGTCCCGATTTCATCATGACGACGATAACTCTTACCAATATTTCCCGTATCTTCATAAGAGACCCGACCAATACCTAAAGCTTGAATGCGTTTACGGATAACTTTAGTTTTGGCCACAATATCGGGATTATTTTTTGCTAATGGGATGACCGCCACTTTGACTGGGGCAAGATGGGGCTTTAATTTCAATACAATACGTTCTTTGCCGTCGCCCAAGACTTCTTCTGTATAGGCTTCAGAGAGTATCGCTAAGATACCACGGTCAACGCCGGCGGAAGGCTCAATCACATACGGCACGCAATTTTCATTGGTTTTCGGATCTAAAATTTGGAGTTTGGTTATACTGTGTTCATTAGGATTCACTTTGGCTTTGATATTTAAAGCGCCTTGCTCTTTAGAATGGGAACCCAAATCGAAATCTGTACGGTTCGCGATGCCTTCGAGCTCTTCTAAGCCATGGGGGAAATTGTATAAAATATCGACGGTCTTCTTGGCATAGTGCGCCAATTCAGCCTCTGGCTGCACAAACAATTTCAAATTTTCTTTAGATAAACCCTGATCTTGCCACCAAGCCACACGTGTTTCTACCCATGCATCATGCCATTGCTCATCTTCACCAGGCTTCACAAAAAATTCGATTTCCATTTGCTCAAATTCACGCACGCGAAAAATGAAATTCCGTGGTGTAATTTCATTACGAAAGGCTTTGCCGATTTGCGCCACACCAAAAGGTAATTTTTGAAAGGTAGAGTCCACGATATTACGAAAATTCACAAAAATGCCTTGCGCAGTCTCTGGTCGTAGATATGCAAATGAAGCATTGTCCTCCACAGGCCCAATCCGTGTTTTAAACATCATGTTAAAAGGACGCGGCTCCGTTAAGTTTTTAGAGCCACAGGCTTCACACTGACCATCTTTTAAGTGATCAACCCGCCAACGCTTTTTACAATCGTAACAATCGACCATGTTATCGGAAAAGGTATCTTCATGGCCCGAATATTTAAAGACCATTTGATGCGATAAAATCGCGGAGTCTAAACCTACCATATCATCACGCTCATAGATATTCGCGCGCCACCAGGCCGCTTTAAGGTTATTTTTGAGCTCAACCCCGAGTGGACCATAGTCGTAGACGCCTTGCAGCCCACCATAAATTTCACCGCTTTGAAAAATAAAGCCGCGGCGTTTACAAAAAGACATGATTTCATCCAGATTTTTTGCAGGCATGTTAGGAATTCCAATCGATTAAATTGCCATGGATTGTAAGTAATTAGCAGCCTAAGCACAAAATATTTTGGCACGATGAGGCAACGCTCACAGAAGGCCTCAAGGTATCTATCTGGCTAACTATCGCTCATATCTGCCCCGTACAATCCAAAGATAAAGTCTCTTCTTTTTATACGTATAAACCGTTAATACCGTCTATCAGATAAGCCACTTCAATTTATAACCTTTTAATTAAATAACATCCAACAGTACCATTACGATGTTCATGCCGTTCGAATTCAATATTAAATCCCAATTTTTGATACCATGCGCAAGCAGGCCAATCTTTAAGGGTAAAGACCGTCATAGCCTTACAACCCTTTAGTTTTGCCCATTCTTGAGCCTTCTCAACTAATAATTTGCCATAACCTTGACCACGATAGTTCTCGTCTACCCATAACCCACCTATTTCTGCTGGGCCAAAATTGTCAAATCCTGAAATGGCAGCAATTACCTTACTTTCATCATAAACGACGTAAAAGTAACCACCAGTACCTTCTAATCCACGTTTCGCAGCATATTCGTTGATGCCTTGATGGATAATGGTATAAAAGTCTTCTGAAGGAGATTCAATATGAACAACTGGATTCAACGCCATTGTAACTTTCCTATTAGCATGAATATACTTCTGGGTAACGGAAGTATTTCTCATTAAACTTAAACTCTGGTGACACCATGACACAGTTTTCTGGTCTTGCTAAAATGGCAGTATATTCATTTTCATTTAAGAACCTATCTGGGCAAAATTGCAAAACAACTTTATTAAATGATTCAGGGATGATTTCAATAATATCACTCAATTTCTGTTCATTCTGAGAAACGATTTCACGCAAATAAAGTGTGTTATCAATCACCTGATGTAAAACAATCGTACCTAACCTGTCAGAATACCCTATTTTGCCATACATGCTATTAAGAATAAAAAGCGTTATTGCATTTTTTCCGTTGAAACTAAATTGGTTTGATAATGGTAAGCTCTTAGGAAGTAATTTATTTAGTAAAGCGAAATCATCTGAATTATCTAAATTTAAATACCTTAGATCGCCTTTTTTTGAGGAAAAGCCGCTTTCCTTTAATACGAAATCATACTCTGGCAGCATGATTGTGTATGGATAATTTCTAAACAAATATGGTTTTTGAGTCATCAAGAAAGAAGATTCATAGTTTTGTTTGACATAATCCATCACTTCATTCATCAATTGTTTAAAATATCCCTTTCCTCGATCGATTGGGTTCACACCAACAGCATGTATGGCTGCGGTCTGATGGATATTACCATTCAGAACAACAGTGAGAGGTAATACGCCAACATGGGCGACAATTTTTCCCTTGTCCTCAATAACAAAAGGAATTGATGCATCAGACCAAGATGCACCATAATGCATACCTTTTAAGGCAAATTGCTTACATCCCGGAAATATTTCATCAACAAATGTAATGCACTTTTCAAAAAGCGCTTTGTCTTTACTATAATCAGCTATCATATTACTTTAGTACCTTATTAATCAGAATCATCAAGTTCGTCTTGAGTGGGTTTCTGAAACCAACTGGACCATAAATCCAATTGTGCTTCATCAACTTTAAACGTATCTTCTGGAAGACTAGCATTACGTTCGCTTAAGCGTTTCAGAAGTTCTTCTCTTGAAACATCTAAAAAGCACACCTTTGTGCGAGCTCCGTGCGCTTTTGCTCGTGCTCTATAATCATCGCGTTCAGAACGACCCCAGAAACCATAATCCAGGATCGCATTTACTCCAAGACTTAATACTCGTGCAGCAATTTCCCATTGAATTTGCTCAACAACTGCCCGCTTAGCCTCGTCATACCCATCCCCCACTATCCTTGACATCCATTCATCGGGCGTTAAGCGCAGTGCATTTTTCTCAATTTCTAACATTTTTGCAAAGGTTGTTTTGCCGGCACCGGGTAATCCACAAATTAAATATAATGTTGGCTTATTTGATTGCATATTATCCCCTCTCGTTCCCATTGAAATCATCTTGGTAACTTTGCCACAAATCTCGCACAGGTCCAGGATTATTCAATAGCACTGAAATTGGCCCGCTGGCTATAATTTGCCCTTGTTCAAGCATAATCACGCTATCAAAATTGGGCAATAAATGTAAACGATGTAGCGAGATTATCATTGCTGACTCTGGGAAAGCATTAATCACACCCGATAGAATTTCTTTTTCAGTTGGTAAGTCAACACTCGAAGTAGGCTCGTCCATCAGTATTAAAGAACTAAGTCGAGCTGCAAATAGGCCGCGCGCTAATGCTAACCTTTGCTTTTGACCAACAGATAAATTAAGCCCCTTTTCACGGATATCTGTTTCAAGGCCAGAGGGTAGTGATTTAAGAACCTTGGAAAAACCGGCAAGCTTTACTACTCTTTGAATCTCGTCTGCATCTGCAGGTAAGTCCATGGTAATATTAAAGGCTATTGTATTTTCAAATATTTCGGGGTCTTGAGGTATCAAAGTTGTTATAGTTTGCAATGGCTCAAGCGAATCAAATACGACTTCATCAATTTTAAGCTGTATACTAGACGGCGTATAAAGACCACATAATAGGTTTAATAAAGTACTTTTACCGCCTCCGCTTGAACCAATGAGCGCAATTTTTTCTCCGCGCTTTATTTTAAAATCTATTTTATTGAAAATTTGGCCGCGTCCAACACCGACTGCATGATGAAATGCGAGATCATTAACCTCAATTGTATGCCATTGTCTAGCAGTTGCGCTGCCTTGAGGTAGATGCGCTAAACGTTGAATATCATCAAGGATTGGCTGTACTCCTTTTACGTCCGTATCCATTCGAACTATTTCACCCAAGTGCATACTTAAGTCTTGAAACACAGAGTTAATTTCCCATTGATAGCGAAAAATCATGACAACCAGACCTATCATGATTGCGCCTGTCGCATTTAGAGAATGGATCACATATCCAATTAGAAGTCCGGCTTGCACTATGGATAATAAAATCATCATAGCAAACCACTTTACTTCATTTAACACGACTTCTTTGTTAAAAAATGGCCAAATTGACATCATGCGTTGAAACAAGTTGCTGTGTGTAAGCTCACCCAAACGCAATGTTAATACCGTAGTCATGTTGCTTATGTAATCAAAAAGTACTGCACCAACATGATTCTCGATTTCATTTTCAGTATCATATAGCGGTATTAATCTACGATCGAAAAATACAATCATTGTTAATACAAGAGCGCAACTAAACAAACTAATTAGTCCTATAGGTAATGATATCCATAGTAAAAATCCAATTGAAGTTAAAAACCGAACAATCGTTTCAATATAAATAAATTGATCGCCTGCGAAGCGATAAAGTGATGCTGCGGAACGGTTTACTCGTGTAATAGTATTACCAGAATGGTGATCTTGGTGCCATTTAAGTGGTAAATGCGTCATATCTTCATAGAGCTTTAACTTAAAGGCCTGCTGTATTTTTAAAGCAATCTTTCGTTCTATAACTCGTGCGGGACCATGAAACAACCAAAACAGCAATAAGACACCAACACCAAAACAAAGCCAATAAATAACCTCATTAAGTCTATTTGGAGCAAAATTTTGCAGCACATCAATCGCACGACCAAAAGCGTAGGGGCTTAAGCTTAAGCTCACTTGAGCGAGAATAAAAGCTACATAATAACCAATTATCGCAAGTCGGAACGATGCACCATAATGCCAAACGGTCTGAATTAGGCTAATGTAAGGTATTTTAGATGATTTTTTAAAGTTCATATCAAATCTCCAAATAAAAAAACCGAGCCTAGATTTATGATTAGTAATCACACAAGTGCTCGGTTTTTTAAGAAATCTGATAACTATCAGCAAAAGCTATACACGACCTGTGCGAAAACTTTAGTGGCTGATAATTAAAAACATGTATGAACTCCTTGGAGAGTTGCTGTTGAAATGATTTTTAGCGATATTAGCAATAAAATTGCTTATTGACCAGTATTATAATGTATTTGATTGATAATCCTTGTATTTAAGCTGACAAATGGTTATAAAGCGGCCCCCCTATAACACAGCTCAGAATCTGTTATTGAGTCGAAATGCTAAGATTAAACATCTTTTCTCAAAAAGATCCGATCATAACCTAATAGATACCCTGGAATTATCCCAATCTCATTAAATCCATGTTTTTGATAGAATTCTTGGGCTTGAAACGCATAAGTGTCAACAAAGATCTTTGGAATCCCTTTATCTAAAGCTACTCTATCAATCATGGAAATAATTTTGGTCCCTATTCCTCTTTTACGATAACTTTCATTGAGCCATAAAACATCAATGTAAAGAGCATCGCTGTGTTCCCAAACAAGCGCTCCGCCCACAATCTGGTTATTTTCTTTAGCATATACATTAAAATGAGTTGCCTTTTCCTTTATCACTTCTCTGTTGAAATTAACGATACCTTCTCGCAATACCTTGTCATCTTCTGGCTTCGGGGCTTGATCAATAGTGTATACAATATCCATTATTTCTCCAGAACATGATCTGCAATTATTTCATCAATAATCCGCAGCGGTTCTGCAGCTTCAGCTGCGTTTGAATCAGTTATCCCAGCTGCAACAATCAAACCTTTCCATAAGGTCCAAGCCCGACCACGAGCCCATGTGTTAACATCAAGTTGTAGCTTCTTGCGAAAAACTTCGCGACTTTCACCTTTAAAAAAAGTCCAAGCAATGGCAAGATCGCAGGCAGGATCACCAACGCCTAATTGACCGAAATCAATTACAGCGCTCAAACGCCCCTTCTTCACCAATAAGTTACCAACGCTAACGTCACCGTGGATCCACACTGGCATTCCCTGCCAGCTTGTTTCAATAGCGCTTTCCCAAATTTCAGTTGCCAAACCAACATCGATTTTGCCTTTCAAGACATTTATAGCCTGTTTGGTCTCGGCATCATAGGTCGACAGATCCCCGCCGCGATAAAAATTATGTGGCCCAGGCTTTGGTCCATTTGTTGAATCAATAGCATGTAACGCAAGAAGAAAACCTGCAAGCGTAGCTGCAAACTTGGTTATATCGTCTATTTGGCCTTTTGAGGCCGATTCTCCCTCAATCCAGCGATAGATAGACCATTTCCATGGGTAACCCTCCCCAGGCTCACCCATCGCTAAAGGGCTCGGGATCTCCAAAGGTAGTAATGGAGCCAATTTTGGTAACCAATATTGTTCCTTTTCAACCTGGAAGGCATACTCTTCATCGCTCGGCATACGAATTAGCATTTCCGAGCCCAGATGAAAGGTTCGGTTATCCCATCCACTTTTCGCTACGGGCTGAATTAGCAAGTCCTTCCATTGCGGAAATTGCGATGTCACAAGTCGATGTACGAGATTAGTATCTATGTTTATCTGAATATTATTCATTAAAGTCCATTAATTACATTGATGAGCTCATGTTTAACTTTATAAATATTTAAAATGGTGGGAAGCACTTGGTGTACTTGCGCTTCACCTAGTTTTTTCTCTTCAAAATTTTGCGGTTCAATTACCCTTTTAATATTGTACACCATCCAATTGATCCAATTCCCCAAAACACCCCAAAAAGCTGCGTCAATATATCTCATGTCTATGATGCCGCCAGCTTCCTTATATGCATATATCATGCTACAAAATAGTTCTTTATTAAACCCCGTTGTAATGCCAGACCAGTCTAATGCGGCATTAATAATTTCATAGGTTGGATTAAGTTTTCGAGCGGATTCCCAGTCAATAAGCAAAGGCTGATTTTCATCCGTCCACATAACATTTTTTTGATCGAGATCACCATGGCTAATGACGATGTTGCCTCTGAGAATATCAATAGCATTGATATAATTTTCATTTATATCTAATAAAATATCTATATTTTTTAGAAGTTCAGTTGAAAAAACGACATCGTTTCTTTTAGCTTCGTCAACCAGTTCAATTAATGATTGTTTACTATGAATATCAAACTCAGGCTCTTCTAACTCAGCCAAATTTAGATTAATATGATGAATCATTGCTAAAATTCGAGCAATTTCTAAAGCCCGTTTTTGATTTATAGCATCCTTGTCGAGTACTTTGGCATTACCCCAGGAATAAGTTAAATAACCTGTATTATCAACAATAAAAAGATACTTTTCATTCTTGCTTATAGCATAAATGGCTGGGATCCCCTTATTTGCAAATTGATTAGCAATACGCTCCGTTAGCTCATAATTACGAATAATTTTCTCATCTTTCAAATTAATATTCTTAGACAATTGCTTCACAGCATAAGAACCATTTGATGTATCAATACGCCACATGATATGCAGTAATCCGCCATGAACTCTTAGAGGTTCATGAACAAGCTGGCCAAGATTAAAATGCTCTAGTAGCTTTAGGAGGTGCGCTTGGTTCATGTAAATTACTCAATATTTTTCTTATAACTCGTTCAATTTTTTCAATATAATATCGCTAGCCTGCTTTGCCGTTAAATGTGTGACGTCTAATGTAAGCGTATTTTGATGTTCTGGTGTCAAAACCTTAGACTTGATAAATTGCTGCCGCACTGCATCAGCATCAATCATTTTATGATTTATCTTTCGTTCATCAGATATCACCCTTTTGCATAACTCATCTACTTCACATATAAGTCTAACAGGCAAATATTTACTACCTCTTTTGGCCGCAACGTTCTCTACTTTTCGATAAATCAACATGTCTGTTTCATTTCCTTCAATCAGCTCATTTGTAAAAATAAAGCTGTAATCTGCCGGCGATATGTTGGTTATGGTGTCAAATACAACATCTCTAATTATCGCTATGTTCTTCCAAACTTCAGAGGGCAAAGGCGTTTTACCATCGGCATGAATAAGGCTTAAAACCGGATTATTACTTAAGTGATTTGAAACTAATTTCATATTGGTTTGCGCAATAATTTCTTTAGCAATTGTCAGCTTCCCAGTGCCCGCAAAGCCAATTAAATATATTATTGTGTTATTAATCATATTAAATGCTTTTTAAAGTAATATTGTTTAAACTTTGCTGGACAATCGTCCATAACGCCATAAATCTCATATCCATGCCGCAAATAAAAATCTTTCACATTATCAAATTCAAATGCATGCATTTGAGAAAGTTTGGCACCTTTTTTCCTAGCTTCTTCTTCCACTTTCGATAACAATATGCTACCAAACCCCTTTCCTCTGTATTCTTCTTTGACGTAAAGCACATTGACGTAAAGAAATTCTCCAAAATAGAAGCAGCAATTAATACCTGCAATAATTCCGTCATTATCTTTAACGTAAAAGTTCAAGGATGTTTCAGGTTCACCGGAAAAAGCGAGCAGCGATCTATTATAGTTGTTAATTTGAGATTCTACCCAGTCAATTTCATCTTTTGTACTTTCGATAATTTTGTAGTCTTGTGAAGCTAAATTCGCCACTATTTTCCTAATCCTTTAGTTTCTTTTTTAAAAAATACCGTTTATGCCCTTCTGGACAATCATCAAGAATACCGAAGATATCAAACCCATGCTTGAGATAAAATTCCTTTGCTTGGAAGTCAAAGGTATCGGTATGAGCTAATTTAGCACCTAATGCTTTGGCCTCTGATTCCACTTTATTTATTAAAAAAGATCCTAACTGTTGGTGCCGGTAATCTTTTTCAACAAACAAAATCGCAATATATAACAGATTCCACATATACATATCCGCATTGATACCTGCGATGATTTTGCCATTATCTTTAAGGCAATAATTCAGCGGCACAACAAGAGGTTGTTGTGTGGTAGGAACTTGTTCAGCATTATAGTCACCTAATCGATTATCAAGGTATTCTTGCTCTTCTTTAGTGCTCTGTGCACATTCATAGTCCATAATTTTCTCATTTTAAGTAGTGATCAGCCGCCGCTTTAATACAAGCTTCTCGAATTTTCCATAGCTGATCTAAATCTTGCACTGGATAGCTTGGATTGTTTTTAAGCCAAGTCTTGAGCTTTCCCTTATGATTTAATGGCTTTTGATATAATTCAAACGGTGAAATTTCTTGCTCATCAAAAATATCAAAGCCCAATTCCGTTTTTATTGATTCTGGGAATGTGACATCTAAAATTTGCTCCCGATATTTTAAATAGCAATGTCCTTCTAAAATAAAAGGTAAACCATGATCGTCTAAGGTGTTACCTATTGCAGGTGTGTTTTGCTTATTCATGTGATAATAACCAAACATCAGTTTAACAGGCAATTCATTATCCTGAGCAAGCGCAGCTAAAAACGCATGTTTGGTGCTGCATGTGCCCCTCTTTTCTTCAAGCACGCAGGTGATCGTTGAGCTTTGATTTCGACCATATGGCAATTGGTTAACAAAGTCTAAAGCACCCTGGTAAGTGGTGACTCCATACCTTTTTATTTTTTGGCCAATTTCAGTATCACCAAGCTTTAAATCATACACAAAATTTACCCTTAAGCTTTTTTAAGCTGATGTAGCGTTAATGCATTGCCTTCGGAATCGATAATCACTGCCATTCGACATACCGGTGATGCAAAAACATCTAGTTTGAATTTAACATCTTCGTTTTTTAGCCGAGCGACTAATCCATCCAGATCTTCTACTTCAAAAGCAATACTACCGCCTGCATTATGGCTTGGGCTCACGCCTTGCGCCAACGTGGTAATCGCAAAACAGCCCCCACCTGGCAAATCATATTCAATCCATGCGCCATTTGCTGATACTTTGCTTAAAGTAAGACCAAGCGTCTTTTCATAAAAGGTTCTGGCCCGATCGATGTTTTCAACGGGATACATTGTAAAAGCGACCTTTTTAAACATGTTATATATTCCTTATGGTTATATTCTTAATACTGATGTAGGATGCTTTAACAATTGCCCATCACAAATCACTTTAGCACCGCATTTTTCATAGAAGTGATTGAGATTCGGATTCAATGTGTCCAGCACTACCATACTTGCACCTTGGCTTTCACTTATTTTCTTGGCCGATTCAATAATGCGTTTTCCAATCCCAAGTCCTCTAAAGCTCTCCTCAAGGTAAACATACATCAATTCTTTAGCATTTATTTTCGGGTTAAACGAGTGATAATCAAATAAGGCAAACATTCCTATTAATTGTGGCGGCTTTCCATAGGTAATTACATAAAAATGATCTTGAATGGCGGCAATTGCATCCTTCCTATACTCCAAACCTGGGAATCCTCTGATATAGCCCCACTTGTCTTCTACCCACTTAGCCATTTGTTCTAACCATTTTGGATTTTTTGTATCAGAAAATGGCTGTATTTTTAAATTGCCAGTGAATCAATTCGATGATGCATAGAAAAACATAATTTGTTTTGCCCTTACTTCACTTTTTTGGGGAACATAATAACATTAGAAGCATCATAAGGTGATTTGACACTCCTTCTTAAAAAGTCCAGCATCAAATCAATAGGTCTGTTATATCCACCTTTTGAATCACCGGCTAGTGTATTATTTAATTGAACCATCATCGCATCCCAATCAATTTTATCAAAAGGTACTTTATACGTATAACCTTCTATAAAAACCTTAAAATCGTTCATATGCCCCAAAACACTACGATCTTTTGTTTTGCAGTATAGGGTATCTTTAACAAAAATCGCCTCTATTTGTTCTTGATATTGAGGAAATTTATTATCAAAAATAAATTTAATTAATTTATCTTTTATTGCTAATGCTACTTTACTCGCACCACCAACATGGCTATAAGGAATCAAAAAGGATAGCAAAGTATTTGCATGGGTAATAAATGCAACCTTTTTTCGATCGATACGGATAACATCAATAAACCAATCGTCCAAAAAAGATAAATTGCTTGATGGCTCCTCAAGGGTTTTGATCTTTAAATCTTTGGAAAATTTCTGAGTTATCCTAAATTGTGGCATTTTATACAATTCCAATTAATCTCATCGGTGCTTCCGTGCCATCTTTAATCTTCATTGGCAAACACAAACTATAGCTTCCTTTTGGCGGCAAACTCGCTGCATTTGCAACATTTTCGACTATATATTTATTTGCACCAAGAACTGCTTTATGCACAGGATAGCCATTTTTGGGATTGTCAGGTGAAAGTGTATCGATGCCAAGGCCAGCGATTTTCCGCTCATTTAATAAGAACTGTGCCGCTTCAAAAGAAATACTTGGGAACAATAAACTATTTCTATATTTTTCTGGTTGCTGCCAATATCTGTCCCACCCTGTATAAAAGATGACAAAGCTCCCATCTTCAATTAATCCGTACTTATCCTCGAAAGCTTTTACATCCGCAAGAGATACAATATACGTTTCATGTGCCTCTTTTGAAACATCAATTACCGCACATGGCGCAATAAGTTCATTCACTTCGAGATCAGAAATGGTTCTTCCACCGACAATGCAATGTGCAGGAGCGTCAATATGGGTTCCCATCCCCTCATTCATTTGGATTTTATGGGTACGAAATTGATACAAACTCTCAGGTTCATAATCATGATGTAGTTGATGCTCAAAACCGCAGCCGCCATCCCAGCTAGGGATCTCAGGACTTAAGGAATGCGTTAAGTCTATCAACTTAAATGGGATCTGCTTTAATGCAATAGACACAGTCTTGGCCTTACTTACAAATTCTGAAATTTAGATATTTTTATGCCGATGATATACTGATTTTGGCTAATATTTAACAACGTGCTTTCAACAACCAGTTCAAAAAGAAGTTATTCAACTTATATGACTGATTATTATTCGAAAATTGAGCCTGAACTTATTCCCGCAACTATTGCAGATTATCCCGTGATCCAAAACATGGCACGCTTTTATGTCTATGATATGTCCCGCTATTGTGGTCAAGCATTTGATGGCTGGGAATTCCCAAAAGATGGCCTCTATGAATGCCGCGATTTGAAGTCTTATTTTGAAACAAAGAATAATCATGCATTTCTAATTAAAATCAATGAAGAATTAGTCGGCTTTGCTTTAATCGATCAATTGGAAGTTTTACCCGAAGCCGATTGGAATATGGGACAATTTTTTATAGTTGCCAAATATCAGCACAGTGGCATAGGCGCAAAAGTTGCCAAGCAGATCTTTGATCGCTTCGAAGGTGAATGGTCGGTTGGCGCTATCCCACAAAATTCTAGAGCCGTTGAATTTTGGCGAAAAGTGATTAGCGAATTTACGCAAAACAACTTTAAAGAACTAAAAATGACTAAGGAACAACTTAAAACGTCTGAGCATCCAGATCCCTATCCCATGATCATGTTTCGATTTAAATCTGGCATTTAATTATCATTTTTATCTCTATCGTTCTTGGTTTGCCTAACTTCACTATTTTGTTTCATTTCAATAACATTTTGAGTGCTTGGATTAAAGATATTTTGCAGCTCAAGCAGCGTGTTGCCAATAAGACCAGAGCGATCGGGTTTACGCTTTCGATAATATAAAAGACCTTTTTCTTCTAACCAGAGAAAAAATTTATCAAAAATATAAAGCGCTGCACAAATCGCCATTACAAAACTAAATACCATTATGAGATCCATGTGTAACTCAATCCCTATTAATTCGGTTATTAATCAAATTTTCTTTTACTGCCCGTATCGTGTCGAATGTCATCTCTAACATCTTCGGTCTTTTGTTTACGCTGATCCTGCTTATTTTGATCTATATAGGTTTGATATTGCTTTACAAGTGTTTTAACAGGCTGTTGTTCCGCTTCCTGCTCAAACACTACTGTTTCTTCTTTACGACAAGAATTCAAAAATTGAAGTCCTTCAACCAATCCATCAACGACATGTATACCACCATGTCCAGATGAATGAACTCTTAAAGGTGATACTTTGTACTCTTTATCTTCTAGCTTTTCATGAAATATACGATTCGAATCTATTCGAGATTGGTCCGTCATATCTTTATAATCTGGTCTTTGACAAATTTCAGGAGGCTTTGCACTTTCAAGTTGTCCTATTTGCATATAAATTGGTAGCTCGCGAAGTGCCATAGGCGGATTTTCAGGTAAGTCATGCTCTTTCTTTTGATTGAGCGCTGGTGATAATAAAATAACGCCACCTATCTTGCCTGGATTTTCTTTAGCAACATTGATTACAGGATAAGCTGCCAAACTATGTGCCGCAAGGATCACATTATTGGGATTTGATTTCTCTCCCTGTAATTTTTGGCAATATTTAGGAATAACTTCATCTGTCATAAATTTGGAAAATTTTTCTGTTTGATAATAAAATTCATGCACTCTATCTGGTATTGGGGAAGAGCCATAGTGACCTGAGGCTCTCATGTTTGAGTCAACAAAAACAATAGCTGCATTAGCTAATGGATTAGCTTCATCTTGATTCAATGAGTCAATATACGGAGTTAATGATTTTAAAAAGTGCTCGCCATCTAATATAAATATTACTTTCGCATCATTTTCATTATAACCAGGTGGTTTGTAGACCCAGATGTCACGCTTAGCTAATGCGTTTGTTGGATCTTCAATACTATCTCTTTCTATTGTGCCATGTGTTACATCGGCAGGATTTAATACTGTCCATTTAGGAACTGATGCTTCTGGTAATTGTAAATACTTTGATTCATGAGAAACTATAGTTGCTTTTTCACTTACTTGAGTTGTATCTTCGATGCTATAGACTGGCAAGATACCTTTGGGTTCATGCTCAGGAAATATTACCTTTCCATCAACCTTAATGTTGTAAAAACAAAAAGCATCTGCGGGTATATTATCCAATTGCAACACAAATGTATCGGTTCCAGATATTTTTTCAAAACATTTAGGATTATCATTCTCGTCAAGCATTCTTTCATATAAATCTTCGCTTTCTAACTCCACCCTTTTGGCAACTTTAGAACGATATAAGAAGGTTACTTGATATTGGCCATTTTCCTGCATTTGAATTAAAGGCGAACCACCCTTAGCAGACACATTTTCCCAAAACATTTCTTCATCTTGACTACTTTTTAATTCCTGTAACAAGGGATGTGGCTTTGCTTCAACATCGCTATCTTTAGTAACACTGGTTCCTGACTTTAACATATATCATCCTATTAACTTTCATTAACCAGGCATCAATCTTGGTTTTCGGCCTCTTGCTGCAGGATTCATCACATCTCTTCGATTACGAATCGATGTCCTCACTGGTTCAACGTCATCACTGCCTAATGAACCTAATAATTTCGGGGAATCTTTATTAACATAATAGACAAGCCATTTCTCACCATTTTGTTGATAACTTTCATCCGTTACCATATCAATTTCTTCAGCAACATTCTGATCTCTTGCATTTTTATCACTTACGAAAGCAAAAAGGCTTTTGATATTAAATTTTTTTATAAGGAAATTGCGAATGTAAAAGGCCGTTTCAATATCTAAATCATCGTTAGGATCATTTGGATATTCCCTTTGAATACACCATACCAATTCATATTCCGGCCTATCATGAAGAATAATTTCCCTGCAACCGCAATAACCAAACAAGGCCATTTTTTTCTTTAATATCACACCATATATGGTAAAGCCATGTTCTTCGTCATGCTTAGACCATTCATTGATATAAGTGCTGGCTTCTTTTAAAGGGCACTTCATTAGTTCTGCTAGCGATTGGGCATCGCTGGATACAAGCTTTCTTACTACAGCCCTATCAGTTTCAAGTATAATTGATGACATTACACATAATCCTGAAAATTGTTTTAGCTATCATACCCATTATATTATCATTCTTAAGCCCGGTTAATACGCGTGCATACACATTTTTATCATGAGTTTGAAACCGGCATCATCGTAATAAAATTGGTGATGATCTCCCCTATCAAAATACAAGCAATGAAGCTTATCCATAACTTTTTACCACTCAAGCCAGATGATTCTTTCAATGCATATAAATAGGTAACGATATGCCAAACTGCACAAATAATCACAACAGAGCTAAATACAACAGCAAGAATGGATGGCGTCAGTTGCAACCCCTGCTCCATGCCTACATCCATGAATCGTGGGTTGACTGTGCGCATCAGTGCAAGAAACCCCGTTAAGATTAAGTAAGGAAACCGCGATAAAGCCACTGTTCCCATAAAATCAATGATTCTGACTCCTTTTTGCTGTAGCAACTTGGCTGTCAAGATAAAAAGTCCCGTCAAAACAGCCCAGATCACCGCATTTTGATAAAGCAAAAAGAGAAAATCCGTGCCCATTTTCGGATTTTTGATCATGGATGCGTTTAAAATCCCCAACAATCCTGGAAAATATATTTTGGCGATAGTGCCTAAGTAGCTAATAGTGAAAATGATCCCTATCCCTATGATAAAGGCCGAGAGCCCTGCTATTTTTTGATAAGGATTAATCAACAAAGATAAAACAAATCGAAGGCCAGATGGTTTATCAAGTGCTTTAGATAATAGCTTATACTCATCTTGAGTAATTTTATTCTCTTTCAGCAAAGTTACCAGTCTTGCATTTTCACTTGTCATGATTAACCTCATAGTTTATGCAGCATTTTTGCTGCATCCTTCGCTGAAATTTTACCTTCTTCTAAAAGCTTTAAGATCTCTTCTTTTGATCCATGGGGTTTCATATCAACATTTTCAAGAGTTTCAATCAATTCATTTAGCCTATTGCGTAAGGTGGGATATGAAATCTTTAATCTCGCTGCCATTTCTTTGAGGCTACCTGAACACTTCACGAAATCGATAATAAAGGCAAGTTCTTCTTCAGAAAGCTTCAATAGAGAGGGGATCTCAAACTTGCCTTCAAAAGTGGTATGGCAATCAGCACAACAAATCTTGACGACTTCTGGTGAGGCACTACCACATGAAGGACATTGGGTGATTATTTTACCCATCTTTTATTCCTTGGTTTTTCATGATCTTTTTCTTCATTATTTTTAGTTTTGATTTGTTTTTCATTATCATAGTGTTGTTTTGCAATCAAAATACCCCGGCTAAATTCATTCTCTACAAGATTTTTTTTTAAATTGGTATTGTTCCTGCCCCGCATCTAAAAATAGATCCCCCGAATCCTTTTCCTGTAATTTCAATAACCCTGGAAATGGCGGATCAATTAAGACTAAATATCGTGCCCCATTTTGATCTATTTGCGCCCCAAGGCGTGATTTCCATTCTTTGCAGGTTATTTCAAAACCCTCTTGTGTTTGCGTTATCTTCGTCTTGCCAAGATGGGGATTAGAATATTCTCCTACATAGGGTTTGATCCATTGCAATTTATCACATTCAAGTGACACATCTGCTCTCACTTTTCTTAATATTTCAGCCTGTTGACTCATGCTGATATTAATAATTTCTTCAGCTTGAACCTTTGCCCCGAAGGTTAACTCTAAAAACTGTTGCTTAACCGCACTCAAAAAGGTATGACCGTAACGGCTATTTGCCATCATCACCACACCAATCCCCTTTTCTGGATAAAAGAAGAGATCACAAGCAAAGCCCATGGTGCCACCACCATGGCTGATAACTTGTAAGCCTTGTTCTTCGTTTATGATAAGCCCTAAACCATAATGTGACTTATCGCCCATTTTTATACCGGGCCGTCGTCGCTCAAGAAGTGCTTTTTCACTAATAACACGTTTGCCATTTAAGGCACCATGATTAAGCTCTGCAAGCAAGTATTGCGACATATCCTTCACGGTGGACCAAATTGCGCCACTGGGTGCAATACTGCCACAAGATTGCTCTATATTTACTGGGATCTCAGTAAGTTCGCCATTAATATCAAATGAATGCGGAGAAGCAGCACCATTTGCTTGTGCCTCTCTTGCCTTGAGGGTTGTATGATTCATTTCTAATGGTTTAAAGACAAGTTCTTCCATCGAATAGGTATAAGCATCTGTTAAGGATTTAGACGGCGCATAGGCATGAGCTGCCATATAGCCACCCACCATAAATAGTAAATTCGAATATTGGAAGGTTTCACCCAATGCTGTTGTAGGCTTCATTTCCTGCATTTGTTTTAGCCTTTCTTCAGGGGTACTGTAATTGAATATAAAATCAAAATCACGACGTGGCATACCCGTTGAAGCACTTACCGTTAATCTGGCATTCATTTGTTGTGTAAGCAGAGGATCATTGAGTTTAAAGCTATCTAGCACTTCACATACAGGTGTATCCCATTTTATGGTTCCTTGATCAACCATCGTACCCATCATGAATGTCGTTAAAGCTTTGGTTGTTGAACCAATCATAAAGGGCGTATCAGGGGTTACGGACTCTGATGAGCCTAACTTTTTCACCCCATAGCCCTTGCTCAACATTGTTTTGCCATTTCTATGCATAATTGCAATGGCAAAACCTGGAATTTTTAATTTATCCATACCTGATTCGATAAATTTATCAAAATCCTGGAATTGCTCTTCGCTCCATTGTCGCACTTCTTGATCCTTTAAATTTTGCTCTTGAGCACCCTTTGGTTTCCAGCTTTCCATCATTTGCCCTAATTCAGCACCACGGCGCTGTAATGCTGAATTGGTTGCTTCAATCAGAGAGATATAAGCTTGATTTTGATAATTTCGAACAAGCGCCATCACTGTTCTAGATTCACTGAGTGGAAGGTCATAAACAATCTGCTGCCCACTTTCCCAAAATCCACCCAACCAGGCTGGTGGAAGAGAAAATTGTTGAGCAATCTTTAAATCAAAATTGGGGTTTATTTGTTGCCAAGCTTGCGCTAAGGCGCCCTCAACGGCGGGAAGGACTAAACAATTCACTTTAAAATCCGATTCTGGGCCAAGTAATTTTACTCGCCCTTCAAGTTCTTCACACTTCCAAGTATCGGGGTATGAAAACGTACTGCCATTGTTAAGAAGAACTTGCGGCATTTTTTAACCTCATCATTAACCTATCTGGTTTCATACTCGAAAGTATAATGATGATTTTAATAATATCAATATTAATTTTAATTTTATTAAAGATATATTTAATTATATTATTTGTTATCCAAATTACTTCTTTCGCGCAATCGCTTCTACGAAAGCGCTTTCCTCGCCATGGTAGTGGTGACTGGTTTCTCGAATCGAAATTATCCTAAAACATTTTCAATTCTGCATCATGTAGCCTACCGTGAAAAAATTTCGAGTATGCCCATGGTGATAACGGTTGCCTCCGAGGTGATTACCCATCCCAAAAAGCGGATCTTTTGTCGATTTACATTTTACAAATAACAATCCATCTTCATTTAAAATCTCAGCAATATTGCGAAATATTTTAGCTGTTACGTCATCTTCAAAATAATGCAAGCTAAGATGGGCATAGACTACATCTTGTTTAGAAATATGATGAATGGGATCTTTAATATCTTGGCAATACCAAGCAATTTCTGGATGCTCGTTTTTTAGAGAATCAATGGTCTTTTGCGCCAAATCAATTGCGGTAGCAGATAACCCCATATGATGAAAAAAAAGTGAATCGATCCCGTTCCCACATCCTAAATCAAGAAGTGTATTTTTGTTTTCACTTTTTACAATTTTGAGCGCTGCTTCTGCAAAGGTATTAACTTCTATCGAATCATTTGAATTCCATGCATTATCCCAATATGAAACTAATTCTTTTGATTCAATCATGCCTTTAAATCATCCTCTCTAAGCTTTCCATGAGATCTTTGAGGTATATAAACAAATAGGTAAGTTAATTGACATTTTCTCTGGACTAACGTATATAAGCCTTGATCTTCACGTAACGTTATACCTTAGCCTAGTACTAAGGAGGAAAACAATGGCCAAATGGCACCCAAAAGCGTTTAGTCGCTTAACAGGCGTATCGGTGAGAACCCTTCATCACTATGATGAAATTGGTCTACTCATACCCACTGTTCGCCAGCCTAATGGCTATCGTTTGTACTCTGAAGGCGATCTGTTGAAATTACAACAAATTATTGCCCTAAAGTTCTTTGGCTTTGAGCTTGCTCAAATCAAAAATATCTTAGCAAAAGAAATGGATGATTTGACGCATTTTCAAGCTCAAATGAAAGTGTTAGAGCAACAAATTACGCAAATGCAAAAAGCCAAGCGATCTTTACATAGGCTTATTGCTAAATTGGAAAGTAAACAGAGGATCCCTTGGAATAATATCATTCAACTCATAGAGGGTTATCGTATGACTGAAGAAATCGAAAAAATCTGGGGTTTTGATATGGCCCAGCAGAAGGAATATGAAAAATTTCTAATTGCTAAAGGCTATACATCACAACAAGAAATTGATAAAGGCTGGAAAAAGATTAAAGATTGGGACAAAGATAAGTGGAAAACCATCAAAAACGATATTGATGATTTAAATAAATCATTTGTTTTGGCGATTCAAAAAAATCTACTACCCCAATCTCCAGAGGTGCAAAATTTAGTTCAGCGGCACTGCCAATGGCTCACGCAATTTTGGATCCCAAACAAGGAAAAATATACTGGTTTAGGAAGAATGTACTGTGATAATGCGGATTTTAAAAAGTATTATGATGCTTATCATCCGCAGCTAGCAGTATATTTGGCCCAAGCGATGAAAATCTACGCCGAAAGAGAATTGACTTAAGCCTAAGAGCGGTCATGAGTGCAAAATGACCGCTCATCTCTTTTGATAATTAAAATACTTGATTTAAGTTAAAAAATAATCTAAATATACGTGTAGGCTATTCAATAGGTATACACCGCAATGAAAATCATCTCTCAATAAGCCCTTGATTAGGGCAGCCACATGAGTCTATCGCCCTGACTACTTGAGAGTTTGATT